>JBHHXF010000006.1:0-26118 GCA_046756905.1 Anaerolineae bacterium
AAGCAATCCGATGATCAACAGAATGCGTCTACCACGCATGTTTCTTCTCCTCCTTATGACTCTTGCACGTGCTCAGATGTTGGATGTCCAGAATGTTTATTCAAACCGGGTAGCTTCCGAGGCAAGCTACGACGTCGTGGTCTGAAACGGTGAACTCTCGTGCTCCCTGGCTATCACCCCCTTCGTATGTCAGTGATCAATCATCAGTAAACAGTTATCAATTTCCGGCTACTGATCACTGGTTACTGGTCGCCCGCAACGCCCGGCAGCGGGTTACTTCATGGCGTTCTAGATCAACTATCAATCGAAAGTCCTGCAGGACGTGGGTGCCGACAAGCGGTTCAGATTCGGGCGGATCAATAACAGCGTTTCCCTGACCCCTTCCCCCATTTGCTAAGTCTCAGTAGATCCAATTTTGCTCGGCCTGGATTGTCAAATCCAGGTCAACATTGGGGATTTGGCAATCCCCTCGGAGCAATTGGAGTAGTTTTCTCAGGTACTGATTATAGGTTCCCGATCATGGTTTGTCAACTGCTAAAAATCAACCCACTCCCGGTCGCCGGCCTCGACATTCAATACGGGGCGCGGCTGGTTGCCTCGGGCCGGCCCCACAATTCCCCGCTCCTCCATGATGTCGATCAGGCGCGCCGCCCGCGAGTAGCCAATCCTCAGCTTCCGCTGTAGCAATGATACGGACGCACTCTCATGTTGGCGAACGATGCTGAGGGCATCCTCCCACAGTGGATCCTCCTCGTCCCCTTCGTCATCGGTTTCAGACACCCAAAGGGGTGATTGCACCGGCTGACCGGGGCCATCGAGGCTTGATTGTCGCTCTGGGGGGGGACCCATGCCCTTCCAATACCGCACCAATCGGTCCAGTTCCCGATCAGAAACGAAGCAGCCCTGGAGGCGTTGCAGCTTGCTGGCATCGGGGGCCATCCACAGCATGTCACCTCGGCCCAACAGCCTTTCTGCACCGCCGGTGTCAAGGATCACGCGGGAATCGACCTGGCTGGTAACAGCGAATGAGGCGCGGGCCGGGAAGTTGGCCTTGATGAGTCCGGTAACGACATCCACCGAAGGGCGTTGTGTGGCGATGACCAGGTGAATGCCGGTAGCGCGGGCCATCTGGGCCAGCCGGCAGATCAGCCGCTCCACCTCGTCCGGGGAAATCATCATCAAATCGGCCAGTTCGTCGATTACCAGCACCTGATAGGGCAACTTGGCCGTGCCGGCCTCCGCTGCCTGTTGGTTATAGGCGGCAATATTACGCGTACCGATTTCGGCGAACAGTTTGTACCGCCGGTCCATCTCGCGCGTGGCCCACTGCAGGACACCGACGACGCGATCGAGGTCCACGACCACTGGGGCCACGAGATGAGGTGTATTGCCAAAGTTAATCAACTCAACACGCTTGGGGTCGATCAAAACGAGGCGAAGGTCCACCGGTGTGTGCTGCAACAGTAGAGATGCCAGAATGCTATTGATGCACACACTCTTCCCGGAGCCGGTCGCGCCGGCGATGAGCAGGTGCGGCAGCCGAGCCAGGTCCGTCACCACCGGCTGCCCGGAAACGTCCTGGCCCAGAGCGATTTTAAGTTCGCCCTTCGCCTGCTGAAACGTCTCGGATTCCATAACTCCCCGCAGCGCCACCAGATGGATATCACTGTTGGGCACTTCAATGCCGACAACGGATCGGCCAGGGACCGGCGCTTCGATGCGGATAGGCGACGCAGCCAGCGCCAACGCCAGATCGTCGGCCAGCGCGTTGATCTTGCTGACCTTGACCTTCGTGCGCTTGACCTTGCCCCCGACCTTACGCTCGATGTAGCCCGGCTCCACGCCGAATTGTGTGACGGTTGGCCCCTGGCTAACTTCCACTACACTGGCCGGCACGCCAAATTCCTGCAGCGCCTGCTCGATGATCTGAACCTTCTTGCGGATTTCGGCCTGGCTCAACTCCTGCTCGCTCTTCTCTTCAAGAATGTCATAGATGCGCGGCAGATGCCATTCACGCGATCCCTGTCCGCCGATGATGCGTGGAATAACCGACCGACGGTGTGGCGAGGGCAACCCGCGAGTCGATGGCCGGGCTGCGTTTTGGGCCTGTTCCGGCCGGCCTGGCTCGACAGGGCTGTCCTTGACACCCCCGATGACCCGTTCTCTAAGGCTGGGCCGCTCTTCGACAGGGGTTGAGCGCGAGCTGTTGGGCCCATGAATCACAATGTCATCATACTTATCTCCCATGTTGCTCCGGGCGCGGTGCCACAGGCCGGCAACGATGGCGCCTAACTCGGCCAGGGAGAGGCTGAATAGCATGATCAACCCGATGGCTAGCACCGCGAGCAAGACGACCAGCGCACCCAGCGGGCCTACGCTGAGCAGCAGAGCCCGGCTCAGCCCATAACCAATGAGCCCCCCGCCTCGATGCGCCTCGGCCAGAGCCCGCGGGTCATCGGGAAGAAGTATCGAGAGGAAAAGGTGAAACAGGCCGATGGCGGCAAGGAAAAGGAGCACGCCGCCCAGCAGCCGCTCCCAGCCAACCTTGCTCTCCTCGTCTAGGCTGTCCAGTACCATCCAGAAGCCAATAGCTCCCAGGCTAAGCGGGACCAGAAAGAAGCCCCAACCGAACAGCCGGCGTAGCACCTGAAGCCAGGTTTCGGTGACGGTGCCCTGATTGGCGGAGACCAGACTCAAAACCGTGACACCTGCAACGGCGATGAGCAACAGGCCGACGATCTCCCGCTGCCGTGCCGGCGCCAGGTTGAACAAGTTCCCGCGCTGTTTCTTGCTTTTCCGCCGTGCCATCGCGACACTCACTCCAGGTCACTAACACATTTGTTCGACAATGGCACAATGATAGCATAAAACGTCAGACGGAAAAAGTCGCACACCGCTGCCCCCCCTCAATCCCCCCCAAAGGGGGGAGGCCTGTTCTCCCCCCTCTGGGGGGAGTTAGAGGGGGGCAAGGGCCGTCTGCGCATCTTCATGGTGTGTTACTTTTTCCGATTGGCCTTCTCTCTGGTTCTTGTCGCTGTGGAGAACCTGTGCCGCAATCTAAACCTCGAGGACTACCGGCAGAATCATAGGCCGGCGACGGGTTTTGTCGTACAGAAATCGACTCAGGTCGTCGCGCAGTTTGGCGTTCAACGCTTCAGGGTTGCCCCCACCGTTGCTTAGAATGTCCACGACACGCTGCTTGGTGCTCTCTATGAGCGCATCAGCATCACGCATGAAAACGAAACCGCGCGAGACGACATCAGGCTCCCGCAAAAGATCGCCTGTGTCGTGATCCACGGTGGCCACGACGATGAAGAACCCATCGCGAGCCAGGTGTTGCCGGTCGCGAAGCACAATCTGTCCTACATCGCCGATTCCCAACCCGTCAACGAACACATAACTGCCAGAGACTGGCTGGCCCAAACGCGCTCCAGTGTCGTCGAATTCTACAACCTGGCCGCTTTCGATTACGAAGATGTTGTCCGAGGGAATACCCATTTCCTGCGCCAGTTCGCTGTGTAGGACCAGGTGGCGGTATTCTCCCTGAATAGGCATGAAGTATTTAGGCTTGGTGAGGCCAAGCATCATTTTCAGTTCCTCGCGGCTGGCGTGGCCAGATACGTGAACCGGTTCGAGTTGATGATAGATTACCGTCGCACCTTGGCGGTACAGGTTGTTGAGCGTCGCGTGTACCAGTTCCTCGTTACCCGGAATGGGTGTGGCCGATAGAATGACGGTGTCGCCTTCTCGGATGTTCACCCAGCGGTGGTCGCGGTTTGACATGCGAACCAACGCCGAGAAAGGTTCTCCCTGGCTGCCCGTGCACACAATCGCGACTTCGTGGGCAGGAAGATGATCCAGTTTTTCCAGTGGGATGATGTCGTCGTCGGGAATTTTGATGTAGCCAAGCTGCCGGGCCATATGGAAGTTGTTCACCATGCTCCGTCCCACAACACCCACGCGCCGGCCATGCCGCAGGGCCGTGTCGATGGCCAACTGCACCCGGCTTATGTTGCTGGCAAACGTGGACACAATAACCCGGCCAGGAGCCCGAGGGAAGATGCGCTCGAAACTCTGACTCACGATCTGTTCCGAAGGTGTGTATCCAGGTTTTTCAGCGTTAGTGCTGTCGGCCAGCAAGCACAGCACGCCCCGGCCGCCGTAGTCTGCAATCCGCTGAAAATCGGTCAGCCGGCCATCTATAGGCGTGTAGTCGAACTTATACTCACCGGTGTGTACCACCAAACCCAAGGGAGTCTCGACGGCGACGCCAACGGCTCCGGGAATGCTGTGGCTCACGTGGAAGAATTCAATCCCGAACGGGCCGATGTTCACTCGATCGCCGGGTTCAATGGTATGAATGTCGGCCGCCCCCAGCAGGCCGGCCTCGTCCAGCTTTACCTCGATGAGACCACGCGTCAGGCGGGTCGCATACATGGGAGCCGATACATCTGGCAACACGAAGGGTAGCGCACCTATGTGATCCTCGTGACCATGGGTCAGAATGATGCCCCGCACGATCCCCTTTTTATGAAAGAGATATTCCGTGTTTGGAATGACTAGATCGACCCCGAGCATGTGGCTTTCAGGGAACATGATGCCGCAATCAATGACGATGATGTTCTCGCCGTATTCGAGCAAAGTCATATTGCGGCCAATTTCCCCAAGGCCGCCCAGGGGAATGATTCTCAGTTTCTTACTCGTCACTACATACCTCCTACTGACTAAAACAGACTTAACTGCTCTGCATCTTCCGGTGGCTCCTCATCCTGCAAGTGCAGAGCTTGGACCAAAACGTCCGGGATGCGTTTGAAGTCTTCTTCAATTATGGTTTTCCAACGCGGTTGGTGCAGTCCAGCGGCCGGATGGTAGATCGGATAGTACACCACCCCCTGGATCTTGCGGGGCCGCCCGTGAACTTTCGAGATTTGTGCTTCTGGCATAAAAAGGTTCATGGAGAACCGACCCAGGGTAACAATGAGCTTCGGTTGGATAAGTTCGATTTGCCGACTCAGGTAAGGCCGGCAGGCTTCGATCTCCTCGGGTAGAGGATCGCGGTTTTGGGGTGGGCGGCACTTGACGACGTTGGCGATGTAGACTTCTTCGCGGGTAAGCCCGATGGAGGCTAGCAGCTCCTCCAGGTATTGGCCAGCCGCGCCCACGAAGGGCCGGCCTTGCCGATCCTCGTGGAACCCCGGTCCCTCGCCCACAAACATGATTTCGGCGTCCGCAGGCCCCTCACCGGGAACTGCGTTGGTTCTGGAATGTGACAGGTTACACAAGGAACAGACGCCTACCGCCGCTTCCAACTCGCTCAATGTCTCGAACTGTTCCGCCACTAAACCCCTCCTTACCACCTCGATCAAAGAATTGACTTTCTCTCGTGTACTATTGTACCCCAACGTCGTCACTTTGTCCAAGAATGGTTGGCAGTTGCCAGTTGGAGGGTTACCCGCAACCGCTACGATCCGCGCAGAGCAACGAGAGTCTGCTCCGCCAGTAATATGCCGCTGATGAAGACAAGGTCGACGAGGAGTGTGAAGGCGAAGGCTAACGCCAGGAGATCAATCGCACGGACAATGCCGGCTGCCCAGTTGTCCGGGATACGCGGAAGCCCGCCGTTCAGGAAAAAAAGAGCCGCGGCCACAATGCCCACGAAAACCACCAAGGTCTGCCATGGCTGTCGGTCTGATGGGCTGGGCAGCATAGCGTTGCTGATGGCGAAGATCAAATACAACCAGAAGGGTGCATAGGGTTGGCGTAGTAGGTTTGAGGCATCGTGGGCCACAGTAGTCAACCGGCCGGCCACATCGCCGTTCCCCTGAAGAGGGATTTCAAAGCCAAGGCTGGCGATGAGCAAAACCACCAGACTCCCACCAATCAAAGGAGCCAGACCAATGAGGCTTTCGCGTGCGAAGTCAGTCCGCGCAACCTGCACGGAGCCGAGTTGGAGCCCGTCGCGTCGAACAGCAGGGCGCAGCGATAGACCGCCGGCCCGCACCCCCAGGAGCGTGGCCACGACCAGATGGCTGATTTCGTGAACCAGCACACCGGGCAGTATAATCACGAAATAGAGCAGAACTGCCGCCTGCTCGTGGTTGAACAAGAGCCAGGCCATGTGCAACAGCCGGCTGTTGATCTCACGTTTTAGCCAGACCAGGGCAACGAGTAGTGCAACAAACCACAGGAAGGGTAGCCAGACATCGACCATGTCGACCCATTATAGTCGATGACACAACTTGGCGCAACACCCGGCCGACTCAGTAGATCCAAATTTCAAGCTCCAAGCGGACCACAGTCCGCGTTTTGGCCGCTGGACTGTGGTCCAGCTAGAGCAAAATTGGATCTACTGAGACTGGTGACTACCCACAAGTCTCCAGAGATTGAGGAGGTATGGTTTGCTATGCCGCCTCAGACCCCGCCGATCGCGATGCGTCGGGCAGAATCCAGCCCAGATGCCGGATGCCGACAGTTTCCAGAACCACGTGCAGCAACGTTCGAGTCACCACAATGGCGGTGAACATACTGACGAGCACACCAACAGCCAGGGTGAGGGCAAATCCTTTCACAATGGTGGCTCCGAACTGGTTGCCGAACCAGAACAGAATCGCACACGTGATCAGCGTCGAGAAGTTGGAGTCGCGAATCGATGGCCAGGCCCGTCGCCAGCCGGCGTCGATGGCCGGCCGCAGTGTCCGGCCAAAGCGTAACTCCTCTTTCAAGCGTTCGAATATTAGAACGTTGGCATCGACAGCCATACCTATCGATAGGACGAACCCGGCGATACCAGCTAGCGTCAACACAACCGGCAACAGCTTAAAAATGGCCAGCACCGTCGCCGTGTAGACCATTAGAGCCAGGTCAGCCAGTAGGCCCGGCAAGCGATAGTAAACCAGCATGAAGATCATCACTACCGCCAGGCCAATAATGCCGGCCACCAGGCTGCGATCCACTGAGTCCTGGCCCAGCGTCGGCCCCACCGTCACGCTGTTAACGACCCTCAGCGGTACTGGCAAAGCACCGTATTTGAGCTGAATCACCAGACTCTGAGCTCTCTCGCGAGTAAAATTACCGGTGATCTGTCCCGAATCGCTGATGGCGCTCCTAATTGTCGCCGAGGAAATCACCTCGCCATCGAGCACGATAGAGAGATACTCCCCGATGTGATTGGCAGTGTGATCCCCGAACCTCCTCGCCCCTTCAGACTTCAGCGAAAAGCCAACTGCCGGCTCGTTTGTGACCTGGTCGAAGGTCACCTGGGCCGAGGCCAGCATGTCGCCGGTGATAACTGTCGGCCACTCGCGCTCGGTGAGAGGCTGCGCGGTAGGAACTGGCGTGGCCGGCGTAGCCGCTGCGCCCGCAGCTTCCTGGGTTGCCGTTATCGTCGCCCCGGCGGTGATGGTTTCCGTTGCGGCGCTGGTTGGCGAGGCTGCTAGGGTGGGGGTTGCAGTGGCCGGCGTTGTGGCAGTGGGTGTGATAGTCGGTGTGAAATCCGCAATCAGTACGGGGTAGCTCGTCATCACCATTGTTCCCGGAACATCGCCCTCGCGCGGTGGCAGGAAGGTCGAACCAGTCGCGATGATTTCCAGCCGGCCAGTCTCACCGAAAGTCCTGATCGCCTGGTCGGGATCGTCAATACCCGGCAACTCGACGACGATCTTGTCCTCACCCTGCAATTGAATCAGTGGTTCCGAGACTCCCAGCCCATTGATTCGGTTTTCGATGATCGTTCGTGCCGCCTCCATCTGATCGGCGTTGGGAATCTCCCCATCGGGCAGGTCTGCCTGAAGAAGGACCTGCAACCCACCCTGAAGGTCGAGGCCCTCGTGGATAGCGATTGACCGATTCTCAGCCTCAGGCGATTGCCACACCAACCATCTTTCCAAACGATCCGAATGATCAATGGGAAGATCGATATAAAGCGCAACAGCCGTCAGAATGATAATGAAGACCAGCAACAGGTTTTGTCGACGCTGCATAGAATTTCGGAAGCCTCCAAGAAGAGCAGGGGAGCAGGAGAGTTAGGGGGAAAGGGTGAGTTCGCCACTCCTTATCAACCCTATACGCCCATGTATCTCTTGTCCAGTCTGATAGTCCATGATTGCTGACAACGGCTGAGGATTATAGTCCGGTGAGAAACGAAAGTCAAACCAATCAGTGATCAGTATTGCCCCCTGGATCGCAGGAAGCGTTGTGCACGCTGCAAAACCTGCTGCGGAGTGAGGCCATCTGTGGGCAGGTACAGATCGGCGTGCCGGCGCGCGTGGCGCAATCGTCGCCGAAGTCTATCTAAATAGTCTTGTCCCCACTGGATGCGCCGGCGAACAGCGATAGTTGACAGTTCCGCATCCAAGTAGATGAGCACATCTGGAGCTGTCATTCGCCGCCACATGTCCGGTACACCAGAATGCTCCTGTGCTGGCTCGCGCACTTGGTAGCCCAGGGCCTTCAAACTCTGGGCAAGCGTCGTCTTTCCCGCGCCGCACGGCCCAACCACAGCAATCTTCGGATAATCAGGCTCCTCGGTCATCGCCTACCCCACCACTGGAGGGATGGGAAATCGAACGATCAAGTGACGCACGTCATCGTCGACCACGCGGGGAAGGATAGCCACGACGACCACGGTCATGTCATCCCTTGGCCGGCCATTATCCAATGCCATCGCCCGGTAGATGATAGCTTCGGCTAGCGCGTTAGCTCCCAGACCGGGCGCCTCGACATCCACACCAGCGCTGGCCTCGGCTTGTGCCCCGATGTCCTTGGTAGAAGCAGCACCCAGATTCAGGAAATTGGCGACGCACTCGGCCACGTCCAACGGCCCTTCAGGCGATCTTTCGCCGGCGGTCGCAATGCCATCAGTGAAGGCCACCACGTACGTCCCGGGGGTGATCGGTAGCTCGGTGATGACAGGTTTGGTGCCCCGGTGGACGCCCACCGACCTCGACGGTTCGTCCAGAACCTGAAGGCCGGCCGGCGTCGCCACCACCACCGGACAGTGACTATTTCGGGAGAGGACCACAGTCTTGGTCTGGAAATCGACAGAGAGAATATTGAGTGTGGCCAGCACTTTACCCCGCCGGTAGGTGAATAGGTAGTCATGAGTGGCACGCGCTGCCGCGCCATCGCGCACCCCTTCGGCCAGCAATGAGAGAGCTTTCCGCACCACCACATTGCTGATCGCCTTGGCCGGACGACCAGAACGCTGGCCATCCGCCATTACCAGCGATATGCCCCCGTGGGGCCGCTCTATCATCTCAACGGTGTCGCCACTCTCGCTCGTGGCATACTTCCCGATTTTCGCAACAGCCGCCTGGATTTCCATTTTCTTTATTCCCATTTGAGCGCCATTTCCCCCCCCAATTATTATCAGTACCTGGGAAAATTCGCTCCAGGCGGGTCCGAGACCCGCCGATTTGACCGGTCACGGACCGGTCAAGAGCTAAAATTCTCATCTACTGATTATACCATCACTGGCGGTGGGTGGAAATGGCAGAGCGACGCTCAGTTGAGCGTCGCTCAGTTAGTCCCCCCTCCGGTTACGCGGAGATCATTGCATGGGAGCCCCTACCAGAACTGTCCAGATGTCTGCCACGTGTTTGCCATTTCGTCGGGCGAAGTCCAGCCCTTGCAGATGGACGACGCCGATGTCCTTGAAATCTGGATGCCCTGGTCCCCCATGTGCTCGGACCCAGTCCATCACATCCTGAGGAGTCGGATACTCACCACAGAGCACCAATCCATAACCTCTCAAGTCATGGTAGCCATTGCGGTACATAGCGCCGCCTATCGCAAACTCGATGAACATCCGGTCCTGGGGACAGTACGATCCGTCGCCGGCCACCTCCTGGGCCGCTGCGTATAGCCGTTCATCTCCTTGCAGGGGTTCCACACCGAGTTCCGCCCGCCACTGGTTAACCAGGGGCTCTAACCCCGTATCAGGGGGCGCCGCTACAGCAGGCGCTGGCCCAGAGAACATAACCAGTGTAACAACGAGGAGCATCACCACGATGAGTCGATCTTGCATGTGTCTTCCCTCCTATACACGTCCCACCAAGCTTGGCAGCGCTACCCTGAAACGGCTCACTCCAGCGGCAGTTCCACGCTCGAATGGGACTGGTGGGGGCAGGGAACGGCCACACATGATAGCATTCATGTCGACTCTTGACAAGGCCAGACAGCATGAAACAAACCCATTTTCAGGCCGTTTTCGAGAACGTAGGACGGACGTAGTCGAAATGTCAGCTTGATACGGTTGAGCGTAGCCAGGGCTCGCACATCTGTGCGCTTCCCAGGCGTTGCGATAGCCCAGGCCGGTCGTCTTACAGTTGCGAATGTAAATACAGAACCAAGGATGGAGAGAATGCCATACACCAGAGCTTTAACGCTACTCGTAGCCGCCACGCTGATGCTGGCAATTGTGCCCAGCCTGGCAGCCAAGTCCCAAGCAGACCACATGTCGCCCGCACAGACGCCGGCGCCTGTGGTCTCCGTTGAGCCCTTCCTGGCCACTGTGCCGATTGGAGGCACGACCGTAGTGCAGGTCAATATCGAGAACCCAACAGACCTGATTGCTTTCGAGATTAAGCTTTCATTCGATCCCGCAGTGATTCAGATCGACGACCAGGACTCTCAACGTCCCGGCGTGCAGGTGGGACTGGGTTCTTTACTCAACGGGCGTGAGTTCTTTCCCGGCACCAACGTGGTGGACAACATAGCCGGCACGATTGACGTCGCCGTTACTCTCATGGGCGCAACATCGCCGATCAATCCGATCAACGAGAACGGGGAACTGGTCACTATGACGGTGCGCGGTGAAGCCAGCGGCGCCAGCCCGCTCGCTCTGACCGAAGTCGACTTAATCGACATCCGGCTCAGTCCGCTGCCGGCTGATCTAGTCGATGGTGTGGTTGTCGTCGATGGCAACATCACAGCTACACCGAGTGCGACGACCACTCCCACGGCCACGCCCTCGCCCACTGCCAGCCCTTCACCGACCGCGACCGAGATTGCAGCAACGCCTACGCCCAGCCCGACGGCTACGTCTACCAGCACCGCGACTAGTGTTGCAGCTTCGCCGACGCCGACCGCGACCGCGACACCGTCGAGCAGCCCGACCGCCACACCTTCAACTACAGCGATCTCAGATCCTCCCTCAGCTACACCAAGCACGACTGTCACATCTACCAGTACGCCGGTTCCAACCAACACGCCCACGACCACCACAGACCCAGCCCCGACGTTCACGAACCATATTCAACTGCCGCTGATCATGCGCGACTACCAGGTGGCTATCACAAACAACTTCACTATGCCCACCAGGCCGTGAAACGTGAAACGTGAGGAGTGAGGAGTGAATGCGTTACATCAGTCGCGGGGGGTGTTGGGGATAGATGTCTCGTGGTGGGGCTCGATGCGAGGTGGGCCGGGACGCGGTCCAATGAGCCGGCGCGTTCGCCCGCCCTCTAGAATCTCCAACTCGGGTACGCCGGCTGGTGGCCGACCCCGACTACGACCAAAATACACAATCTGTTTCCAGACAGATATGGCGTCCTGGACGATGATGACCAGCAAGTCATCCTTATGACAGTGCGCCAGCGCATTCTCCACGGCCTCACCTTCAGATAATACGATGCTTATGCGATCCTCTGACATGCCGGCCGCCAATGCGCCGGCCCGCAGCAAGCCGGCCACATCTCCTGGCGACCGACCATCTGCCAGCTCCCCCTCGCGGATTACGAGCCGGTCGAAGGCAGCGACGGCGAGACGCCCCATCTCGCGCAGATCTTTGTCCCGGTGATTCCCCGGTGCGCCTATCACCCCGACCTTGCGCCGAGCGGTAAGCTTTTCAACGAAATCAACCAGAGCACGATACGCCGGCGGATTGTGAGCGGAATCAACAAGAACTCGAAACTCATACTGGTCGAAAAGATTCAGTCGGCCCGGCGTCTGAAAAAACGTCGTAGCGAAAGTGCGCAACCCCTGGCGGATGTTCTCAATCGAGACTCCAAACGCAATGCAGGTTGCGACAGCCCCCAGAGCATTCGATACATTGAAGGCGGCTGTTCCTTCGAGAGTAGCAGGGATCAGGTGCGTCCACAGGAGAGGAATCTGACGCTCCCCATCATACAGCGTTACCATCTGACCGTTGACGCCTGCTTCCAATACCACGGCCCGCCCGCCATAGGACAGGTGTTTTTGCACCACCGGGTTGGCTGAGTGAATCGTAAAAAAGATCGGCGTTGCCGGCGAGCGTTCCAACATCTGCACACATCGCGGATCATCTGCATTCAGCACGATGTAACCATCAGGCTGTACAACGTCGACGAGGACAGTCTTCATCCGCGCAATGTCGTCGAGGGAATCCAGTCGTGCGGGCTTCATACCCAGATGATCATTCTGGATATTGAGCACGACCGCCACATCACACTGATCGAAGCCAAGACCTGCCTCCACAACGCTTTGGAGCGATGTCTCTAACACAGCCGCCTCTACGGTCGGATCTTTAAGAATCAACCGCGCGCTCCACGGCCCGGTCATGTCTCCCCGCAGATGTTGCTCTCCATCCACATAAACACCATCGCTTGTGGCAAGACCAACGTGATGGCCGGCCATTTTGAGTATGTGCGCCACCATTCGGGCTGTTGTCGTCTTACCGTTGGTGCCAGTGATAGCGGCTATGGGAATGCTGGCCGGCTGGCCGGGCGGAAAGAGCATGTCTATGACCGGCGTTGCTACATCGCGCGGGGTCCCTTCGCTGGGAGCGACATGAATTCGGAAATCAGGCGCGGCATTCACCTCAACAACAGCCCCTCCGACCTCGCGAACAGAGCGCGATATGTCCGATGTGATCATGTCGATGCCGGCGATGTCTAACCCCACAACTTTGGCGGCCTGGCGAGCGAGGACGGTATTGTCGTAGTGAATCTCCGCTGTCCGATCAACTGCCATACCCCCCACCGCCACATCGCCCGTGGAGCGCAGATAGAAGACCTGGCCGGCAGCCAGAACTGTGTCCCGGCTATGGCCCGCTCGGGCCAGGAGCCGCTCAGCCTGATAATCGATCTCGATACGATTCAAGACTTTCTCGTGACCGACGCCCCGGCGCGGATCACGGTTTGTTATGTCGACCAGCTCCGCGATTGTATGCTCTCCGTCGCCCACTACATGGCCCGGTATGCGCTCGGCAACCGCCACAACTTCGTTGTTGACCACCAGAATGCGGTGATCGCGACCGGGCACAAAACTTTCTACCATTACCTGGTCATGGTATCGCTGTGCGGACTCGAATCCACTTCGCACCTCGTCGGCCGTCTTCAGGCTCCGCGAGAGGCCACGCCCATGACTGACGTTGATCGGCTTCGTCACCACCGGATAGCCTAGTCGCTCCGCTGCCGCAACCGCTTCGTCGCCGGACCGGACGACTTCGCTAGCCGGCACGGGGATACCAGCATCGCGGAGCAAGATTGAGGTCATATACTTGTCCGCAGCAATGTCGACGGCGATCCAACCGGTCATGGAGGTTGTCGTGCCCTCGATACGCTGTTGCCGCCGGCCATAACCGAGCTGAACCAGATCGTCCCCGTTAAGACGGATATGCGGAATACCCCTCTGGGCAGCGACATCGACAATGGCAGCCGTACTGGGATCAAGGGCAGTCTCATCCGCCAGTCGGGCCAGTGACTCCAGCTCCATCTCAAGATCGACCGTCACGCCGCCGGCCGGCTGAAACTCTTCTGGCAAAGCGGACTGAAGAATCTCCACGGCCAAGCGTCCAGCGCGTAAGCCAACCTGCTCCTCTTGATACTCGTAAACCACGTAGTAGCGCCCCGAACCGAGCTGAATTACCTGC
Source organism: Anaerolineae bacterium (assembly GCA_046756905.1). Taxonomy (GTDB): domain Bacteria; phylum Chloroflexota; class Anaerolineae; order Epilineales; family JAANWY01; genus JBHHTZ01. The sequence goes on from JBHHXF010000006.1 coordinate 13,850, forward strand.
CCAAACGAAACCGGCGTTCCAGTCAGGCACTGGAGAGCCAGCGCTGCCTGTGGTAGAATCTGGATAAGGGGCACTCCGGTTCGTAATTGGTCCGTAAGCTGCTCGTGGAAATCCGGCGGACGGGGCCACGCCAGCGGCTCGGCCACAACCAGGTGGCCGGATTCGAGAGCCGGTATGACCTGGAGAAGCCGCTCTGCAAAGCCATCTAATTCATTCACGCGCATACGCGCCAGATAGCCCATATCCACAGTCAGCCGAATCACGGGCCGGCGACCGTACGGGCTCGGGCCACAATAGACATGTGTCTCTTCGATTCTCACGGTTTCAACCGCCAACAGTTTGGTCAGATTGAGGGGTTGTGGATTGTGTGGATTGGAGCCTGGCGTCCAGGTAGGCCAACCAGTCTCGTTCAAACTCACCTACGTCTACGCCGAGCACCACCGGCACTGCACTATCCCACGAGGAGGCTTGCGTCAGCGCCTCGTCGAGCGCCATAAGCGCAACCGGCCCGTATTGCTCGGCAATATAGTCGACCATAGTCATAACTTCGTAGTAGGCCAAGTACGACTGCGAACGACTGACGGAGAACATGTCGATGGCCCTGGGTACGATGATCCCATCGTCGTCAGCGGCATTTCGGAGCGTATTCAACATCTGGACTTCCCACCGCGCAGGGAACGGCGCCTGCCACCTCAGCGACCAATAGCGCACATGATCTTGGAGCAGTTGTGTGTTATCCAGATAACGATACCGCGCGGCGTTGCCAGGGTCCACGAGTCGATCTGCGATGGGGTGGGCCAGGCGCCACAGGATGGGCATACTGTCGGGGACGGACGCAAGGCGCGGGCTTAACCTGGGTGACGGGAGGAGCAACCGATTGTCCTGTGAATTATACTCTATCTTATCCTCCGGCACGACTTCAACAATGAGTCGTTGGCCGGATAACACCGGTACATCCCCCTGTCGAAAAGCTACGCGCAGGGCATCGATAGTCCCCTCGACAGCCTCTGCATCAGCCTCACGATAGATGAAGTGGACGCCCGGAGTGTCGGACTCCAGCCGGCGACCCCAATACTCTGCAATGGGAGGCGTTCGCCGCCAGGTGTCGGCCACAATGCGATAGAAGCGCGTTTCGTGAGTAGCCGGCGGCCCTGAGAACCGCAGATCGACCATAGCGGTATTGCCCCGGAATTGCCAACGCTCTATTATGGGAGGGTCTTCACCAGGAATCGGAAATGGGAGCGTGGTCAAGGCCTCAGCCTGTTGCTGTCGCCACTGCCGGCTGGCCAGCGGGTCCAGGAGGGGGAGGTAGGCTGTGGCATCGCCCATCTGGCGAACCTTAAGCTCCTGTGCGATGGTCTGGCGCAATTCTTGACGCCGGACCTCGGCCGCGAGCTGCCGGCCCCGCCAAAGATCGAACCCGCGAACGGCAACGACCACCACCGCGAGCGCCATGACGATCCAAATACTCCGCCAGTCGACATCGCCTAGCCGCTCCACCCAGGTAGTGGAGGATGTCACCCGCTCGACCGCCGGCCTGTCAATCCCCTCCTGCGGTGCAGTTGGCTGGTTAAATGCCCCTTTTTCCCACCAATTAGCCATACACAGATCTCAACAAGAAAACAGGGCGGGAATATTGATTACCACCCCGCCCCAATTAGTTATCAGTTATCAGTAGTCAGTGATCATCAGTCGAACTTTATGCCGACAACTGATGACCGACCCCTATGGTATACAATGGTTGAACGCCCATCAACGGTCGGCATGGACTGCGAAGCCGTGTAGCTGCGCCGGCGCTATGCCAAAGCCTGTCGCCCTCGCAGGCGGTGTAGCCATCCCGTCAATTCGCCGTTCTCCCACGCAACCAACAGGGGCGACGCGTTAAAGATCGACGAATAAGTCCCGCTGATAATCCCAATGAGCAGCCAGATGACGAAATGACGAATAGTGACGCCACCGAACAACGCCAGCGCCGTCAGTGTGAATAGCACCGTCAACTGGGTATTTATCGAACGATCTAACGTCTGAATAATGCTGTGATTGACGACTTCCTCGAAGGACTCCCCACGGCGACGTCCCAGATTCTCCCGAATCCGATCGAATACCACGATGGAATCATGTACTGAGAAGCCGATTACTGTCAAAAGCGCTGTGAGGAACAAGGCATCAACCTCCCAGCCAAAGAAGCGCCCCATCAGGGCTGCGAGCCCGACAACCACGGCCACGTCGTGAAGCATCGCCACAATCGCGCACACTGCATAACGGAACGGTTTCGGAACGTGACGAAACGCCCAGGCGATGTAAAGGAGAATTCCGATGGCTGCCAGCGCGACCGCCGTTGTCGCCCGATTGGTTACTTGCGCACCCACCGACGGGCCAATAGACTCAGATCGGAGTTCTGTAAATTCACCGTACGCTCGTTGAATGTCTGCCTCAATTGCATTCTTTGTGTCGAGATCTGGTATTCGCTTGGACCGGATCAGCAGTCCGCGATCACCCGATGTCTGCACTAGAGGGTCGGTCAATTCATCGCCATACTTGGCATAGATTGATTGGATCTCAGCCGTGCTTATGGCAACCGGTTCATCGAACTCCAACTGGAGCAGTGAACCGCCCGTGAAATCAATTGCCAGTGGCAACCCGAACACGATCAGAGCGATTAGCCCGGGAATGACCACCAAGGCGGATAGAGCGAAGTACCAATAGCGCTTGCCAACAATGTCAAACACGAAGGAAGCCTCCTAAGATCAATGATCAGCAGCTTCTCGAACCTTCCACCATATCATCTTGATGATGACTAGCCCGTTTCAGACCAAATGAGTATCAGTACTTGGGAATTTCCTTTGATTACCCTCCCGCAGGTTCTGAGTATGTCACGCAACGCGCGCTTCAAACCGTTCTTGGCATCTGATCGACAACCTGCGGGAGGGTTAGTACAGAGTTTTCCCAAGTACTGAGTATAGCACACTTGATGGGCATTGGCAAACATCTTGGCCGGCGGTCAGTAGCTGGGAGGTTTGGCCTCCTGCATGACATACATAGAGTAGCGCTGGCGCAGAAGTTGAGTCAGAGACCCTGGCTTACCTCTGCCTATCACCTGCTCGTTGATTGCTACAACCGGCAGGATTGCGCGTGAAGAGCTGGTGATAAAAGCTTCGTCGAACTGCCGAATCTCGGTCAAAAGGGGAGCCCGCAGCTCGACAGTGAAGAGCTCGCGAGCCAGTTCGAGGACAATCGAACGAGTGATCCCCTCTAAAACGCCTTCGCCAGCCGTCAACAGCCGGCTGCCGATGACAGCGAAGAAGTTGCTGGTAAAGCCTTCCAGAATCTCACCACTAGCCGTCACCATTAAGACTTCATATATGTCGCTAGGAAGGCCGGCCTTCAGTGTTCGAGACGGCACGATGAAGCCGGTAGTCTTCGCACGTGGCGATGTGCGAGCAATCAGCATCGTCACGGTGCAGACGCCGGTCTTGTACAAGCCGGGGTCGATACCCCTGAAGGGCTCGATTGCTATGTATACGTCCGGCGGATTCCCGGTATCCAGGGGTACTGTGATGCGTAGCCGCGACTCCATGAAGTCTGCCCGGGCCAAAACGTCGGCCAGGGCCTGACCCAGCCGGCCCCGATCTAGCCTGATGGTTTTACCAAGGAGATGAGCCGAATCTTCCAGCCGATCCAAATGGGCATCCAGTCGCAGAAATCGATGCTTGCCAAAGGTTCGGAGAGTGGTATAGGTGCCATTCGGCAAGTGCCGCGACACCTCGTCCAGACTCTGGCCGGGGAAATCGATGCAGGACAAACTATCCTCGGTCATGTGAAAAGTTAAAACACCGGTGTCGAATTGGGTTCTATTGCCCATCATTTGCCTACACACTCGTATCACTTTCCGCAACAATAAAAGGCACCTTCGCCGGAAGGTGCCTTCTGGTAGCGGATACGGGATTCGAACCCGTGTCTCTGCCTTGAGAGGGCAGTATCCTAGGCCTCTAGACGAATCCGCCGCAGAGCGAAACAATTCTAGCACAGTTCACATCCTCTGTCAAAACTCCTCTTGTCTCCGGGTCTGTCATAGAGTATAATCGCGTCTGGAGTTGAGTACAATGAAATCAACTCCACACAATCAGCAACCGAAAGTGAGAGAGAATATGCGACGCCGGATCTTGATACCACTCTTGCTTATCCTGGCTGTAGCCACGCCGGCCCTGGCCCAACAGAAAGTCTACAACATCTCAAACTACGACGTTGATCTTAAAATGCAGACCGACGGCTCGTACCGCGTGACGGAGCAGATCACATTCGACTTTCAGCAAGGCTACTTCACCTTTGCCACCCGCAACATCCCCCTGGACAAGATTGATCGTATCACGGAGATGCAGGTGCGGAGCGACGACGTAGTCTTGCAGGAAATTAATGTCCAAATGCGGGACGATGAGCAATCTATCCGCTGGACCTTCCCGGAGCGCACCGGCCCGACAACCTTCACCCTATCGTATGTAGCCCACGGCGCACTGTTCGAAAAAGATGGCACGAACCAGATCGACTGGGATGCCATCGGGACAGGCTGGTCAGTGCCGATATACGATGTCGATGTACGGGTAACTGTACCAGCGGCTTTCAACATTGCTGCCGGCGACATTGAGATCGCGCCAATGGATGAAGGCCGGCTAGCCCAGACGTCCCAGGGCTACACGGCATCATTCAGTCACCCACAACTGTCGCCTGGCATGGCGTATCGGGTCATCATCTCATTCCCCAAGCAATTGGAAGGTCGCACCAGCAGCCGCTCCACGTTATCTGGCGGTCGCGGAGTGCCGAGCGTCCAACAGATACTGGCCGCCATCATCGCCGGCCTGCTGGGTATCATCCCTGGTCTCATCGCCTTCTTCCGTTGGCGCGGTCCGAAGTTGGACATCACGACCATGGAAAAACCCGACGTCTCGCTCCCACGGGCAGCAGTGCTGTTGAAGGGGGCCTCTGCAACCGGCCAGCGCGCCTTTCCAGCAGTTGTGTTTGATCTGGCGGCGCGCGGTCACCTCACGTTGCGGCGGGTGGAAAGCAAAACGTGGGTCTTCACTCAAAAAAAGGTGCAGGTCGACTTCCACGAAGACCCGGACGACCTGAGTGAGTTCGAGCGCGAGATTATTGACGAGATGCGTGAGTACGAAACACTGGAAGACTTTGGAATCAAGGCCAGTTCGTTTCGAGGCAACACACTAAAGCAGGTTCGGAGCGATCTGATCGACGAGGGCTATATACAAAACAATCGACCTCGGTCAATATGGCTCATCGCGACCGGTATTGTGATGGACGCTCTGGCCACCATCGCCGTTCTCCTGGCCATCTTTGTGGAAAGTTGGTTTTCTGTCCTGGCCGGCCTGCTGTTTGGCCTGGGCGCGGGAACCATTGTGGCCGGCACGCGCATGTACACGCTTACAGAGAAGGGCGCTCGTCTCAAGGCAGAGATTGAGGCTTACCTGGACAGCGTTCGACAGGAGATCGACCGGCTGCGCCAGTACGATCCGGCCGAAGCCGCCCGAACATTCATTCGCGAGCTACCCTGGCTCTCGCTGGACAGTGATGTGACTCAGCGCTGGGTGAAGAAGCTGGCTGACTCCCTGAAACAAGCGCGAGAAGACCTTTCCGTACCTCCCTGGGCCGAAGATTTGACGGACGAATCGGTTGAGGCGGCAAGCCAGGCATACATGGCATTTCTGCCCTACTATCACGTAACCACCGCCACAGCCGCCGCCGTTGCTCCCTCCAGCGGAGCGGCCGGCGCATCCACGGCTGGAGCGGGCGCAGGTGGCGGAGGGGGCGCAGGTGGCGGTGGCGGAGGAGCCGGCTAACCCATGCGCATCGCCATGGTCGGCCCTTTCGGGCTGCGGAGAAAAGGTACAATGCGGGCCAGAGCCCTTCCTCTGGCCCACGCGCTGGTTGAAAGAGGCCACCGCGTCACCCTGTTGATTCCTGCCTGGGACTCCCCACAGGATGCTGGCCGGCGCTGGAACGACGCCGGCGTCAGCATCATTCACATTGATCTGCCGCCATCCATCCCGGGGGTCAACCATGTGGCGATCACGCGCCGGCTTGTTGGTGAAGTATTACGCTTGCAGCCCGACGTGGTCCATGCTTTCAAGCCCAAGGCGTATGCCGGCCTGACGGCGACAGTCTTGTGGAACCTCCGACGTCTCGGCAAAGCGGACAGCCGGCTGGTGATAGACACCGACGACTGGGAAGGGGCCGGTGGGTGGAACGAGATCGAGCCCTACACGCCGGTTCAGCGCCGGTTTTTCGCCTGGCAAGAGCGTTGGGGCCTGACCCACTGCGACTCCGTGACCGTGGCCAGCCGGGCGCTCCAGGCGCTGGTGTGGGGACTTGGTGTCGCACCGGGACGGGTGTTCTACGTCCCCAACGGTGTTGGAATGCGAGAGGTCGGAAGCCGGTCAGCGGTCGTGCCTGGTCGGATGACACCGAGGCGGGTTCTACTCTACACGCGGTTTGTGGAGTTTGATGTGGAGCGGCTTGGGGCGATCTGGCAAAAAGTGGTCAAACAGGTTTCAGACGCGCAGTTGGTCGTTGCCGGCCAGGGGCTGCAAGGCGAGGAACAGATGTTGTTGCGACTGGCCGGCGAGATTGACATCCGAGAGCAAATCGTGTATCTTGGGTGGCCAGGGCAGGCGGTCTTACCCGGCCTTTTCGCCGCGTGCGACCTCGCTATCATGCCTTTTGATGACACGCTGGTGAACCGGACGAAATGCTCAGCCAAGCTGGTGGAGTTGATGGCATCCGGCCTGCCCGTCATCGCTGACGCTGTGGGACAGAACAGAGAGTATATTGAGGCCGATGTTTCAGGTACGCTGGTTCAACCTGGTGATGTGGACGCATTTGCCGACGCCATCATCGAGCTTTTGGGAGACCCTGATCGTTGCCAACAGTTGGCGGCGGCAGCCCGGCGTCGCATTGCCGCGCATTTCACATGGCAGCACCTAGCGTTCAACGTCGAGAAAGCTTACAAGGTCGCGATTGAATGAGCAATCGAAAACTGGTTCTTGCCTGGGGGCCGGCTGTTGCCTGGATGGGGGTAATCTTCTTTCTGTCCGCCCAGTCTACCCTGCCGACATTTCCCAGTCTTGTGCCGGACCGGGTCGCCAAGAAGGGCGGCCACTTCGTGGAATATGCCATTCTGGCCATTCTCTGCTGGAGAGCACTGCGGCAGACGATTCGAGCCGGCAATCCGGCGACGTGGGCCTTTGCCCTCACAGTTCTCTACGCCGTGAGCGACGAATGGCACCAGACTTTCGTGCCAGGACGACATGGCCGGCTCATGGACGTTCTTATCGACAGCTCCGGCGCGCTCGTCGGCCTGGCGGCTGTCCATTTCTGGACACGGCGCAAATCGGGCGCCGGCAGTGCACGTAGGCCGGCGCCCGGTATAGAAACTGGCCCTGCCGGCGTGAGAGACCCCGAGATCGCCGACGGGACGTAGTCCCTATTCAGACGGGATTATAATCCACAACAATATGTAGGGCAGCACGCCTGGCAGGCCACCCGGCATAGCCAGGATCAGGAATACGATCCGAAAGAGCCACGGGCTCAGCCCGAAGAACTCACCTAACCCCCCGCAAACACCGGCAATCATCCGACGACTTCGCGACCGGCGCAGCTTTTGCTTATACGCTTCCATTCAACATCACTCCTCAATCTGCAATTGGGCGGTTGTTGTCATCCAACTCTACAACATTCTACGCAGATAGCCTCTCCAGGTTGCAGACCGGAGAGGAATACGTGGCACCCATACGGCGTGGCACTTACAACGATACACGTAAGCCAAGGGGCTTGCCATGGCCGAGGCCGGCCAGTTGGGCGAGCCGGCGTTGATCTGGTTTCACGCGGATTGGTGCCAGGTCTGTCAGACAATCAGGCCGAATGTGGCGCAGATGGAGAGAGACTGGGATGGCAAAGTGAGGCTGGTGCGTCTCAACGTCGATAGGCCGGCGGTCAGGGATGCCGCCCGCAGATACCGCGTGCGCGGCACACCGACCTTCGTATTCATAAGTCAGTCGGGCAAGGTGATTGACAACATGGCCGGCTGGCCCGGGCGAGCACGCGTGGAACAGACCTTGAACAGCCTGCTGGCGATGAACTGACATCCAGATCGCCCATCACCCACCAGGGCAAAACGATCGTTAGGGGACGCCACGTCCGACGTTGGCGTCCCGTTCAGTTTGCGCTATACTTGGGGCGTACTCTCGTCGGACGGCGCCGGCTGCGAAGCCAGCGCATTATGAACAGGAACAAGTCGATGCCAGCGAGCTTGAGGTACATCCCTGGCTGTTTTCTCCAACCACTGCGCCTTTCCCAAACCTACGCGCCCCAATATCTGCGGTCGGATCTGATCGCCGGACTGACAGTGGCCATTATCCTCCTGCCACAGGCCATTGCCTTTGCACTCATTGCCGAGCTGCCACCACAGATGGGGCTCTACGCGGCTATCGTTGGCGCGATCGTGGCAGCATTGTGGGGATCTTCTAATCAGGCGCATACCGGGCCAGCCAATGCCATTTCACTTCTCGTGTTGTCCGTTCTGCTGACCGACACCACCCCTGGTACGCCGGCCTTTGTGGTGGCAGCCGGAATGGTAGCGGTAATGGCCGGCGTTTTCCAACTAGCCATGGGGTTGGCTCGATTGGGTGTGCTGGCCAATTTCGTTTCTCATTCCGTTGTTGTTGGCTTCACTGGCGGGGCCGGTGTCTTGATCGCAGTCAAGCAGTTGCGTTACCTGCTTGGGCTGGATTTCACGAGTCGCAGCCTGGCGGAAACCATCCAGGGGGTTGCCGCCCATATCTCAGAAACCCACGATCTCACCCTGATCCTCGGTGTGGGCACAATCCTGGTGATCGTGATCCTCCGCCGGCTCACCCCCAAACTACCCGGCGCTCTGCTAAGCATGGTCGTAGCTTCGGCCGCTGTGTTTTTCCTGGGTCTGGACAAAGGCGGGGTAGCAGTTATCGGCCAGCTACCGCGCAGCCTGCCCCCTGTAGCCCAGCTCCCGCTGCTTAACTTGGACCTCATTGCCGAGTTGGCAACAGGGGCGCTGGCGATTGGAGCCATCGGACTGGTTGAAACCATGGCGATTTCACGCTCGATTGCGACCCAGACGGGCCAACGTTTGGATAACAACCAGGAATTCGTGGGGCAAGGGCTGGCCAACATCGTCGCCGGCCTCCTTTCGGGGTATCCGTGCGCAGCCTCGTTCTCTCGATCGGCGGTGAATCATGAGAGCGGTGCTCGGACTCCCATGGCCTCGGTGTTTTCCGGCCTATTTGTGCTGCTCGCCATGTTCACGCTGACACCGCTAGCAGCGTATTTGCCCCGCACGGCATTGGCCGGCGTGCTCATTGTCACCGCCTATGGCATGATCGATCGTGCGGAGATAGCACGCATCTGGCGCGGTGCCCCTGGTGACGCAGCCATCATGCTCATCACATTTCTAGGAACGCTATTCCTGCACATCGAGTTTGCCGTCCTGCTGGGCATCCTGCTATCACTAGCGCTCTACATCATGCAAACCAGCGTGCCGGGAGTCCATTCTGTACTGCCCGACGACGACTTCAGGTATCTCATCCAGCGGCCCGAAAAGCCGGAGTGCCCACAGTTGGGCATTCTTGATGTGCACGGCGACCTGTACTTCGGCGCTGTAAACCACGTGGAGCAAGCTATCCACGAGCACATGACGAGCCATCCAGAGCAACGCCTCTTGCTGTTGCGAATGCATAGCGTAAATCTGTGCGACTTCAGCGGGATTCACATGCTGGAAGGTGTCATGCACCGCTGCCGGGAGCGGGGTGGCGACGTTTTCTTGATGAGAGTTCGCGAACCTGTTCTCCACGTGATGGAATCCACCGGTTTCTACGACTACCTGGGGGCAGACCATTTTCTTTCAGAAGAGGCTGCGGTAACGCATCTGTTCTACAAGGTGCTTGATCCAGCCATTTGCATTTACGAATGTGATGTCCGCGCTTTCAAAGAGTGCCAGAATCTGCCGAAGCGGGCCTACCCGAGCGGCACCATTCCGCTCCATACCGAGGTTCCCGCTCACACACTGACCTCCATGTCGGCTCAGGCATTGTGGAAACAGATACATGGCACGACACCTCCGCTCGTGATCGATGTGCGAGAACCTCGCGAATTCAAACGAGGCCACATTATCGAGGCCCGATTAATTCCGCTTCCCACACTCATGTCAGACGCCTCAGCCCTGCCCGACGACCGGCCAGTGGTTCTTGTATGTCGAAGTGGCCGGCGTAGCAGCCGGGCAGCCTCGGCGCTGAATGATCAAGGGTACGACAACGTGATCATCCTGAGGGGTGGTATGCTAGCGTGGGAAGCCGCCGGCCTATTGGAGGCAATCGAATAGATGAACAGGCATCCCCCACGCAATCTCGGCCTTGATCTGGTCAGAGCAACCGAGGCAGCGGCCCTGAGCGCCGGGCGCTGGATGGGCCTTGGCAAGCCAGACAAGGCCGATCAGGCCGCCACGGAATCCATGAGCATGGTCCTGAACACGCTGGACATGGACGGCTACATTGTCCTTGGCGAAGAGGTGAGACTCGGCGCGCACTCCCTTCTGGCCGCCGGCCGGCGAGTGGGCACCGGCAGCGGCCCGCCGATGGACGTGATTGTTGACCCGATCGACGGCCGAAAGCTACTGGCCCAGGGTCGTTCGGGCGCCATTTCGGCGGCCGCCATTGCCCCGCGTGGTTCCATGTGGGCGCCCTCCGCAGCCGCCTACATGGAGAAGATCGCAGTGGACCGCGAAGCTGCCCACGCGCTGGTACCGGAGTGCCTGGACGCTCCGGCCGCCTGGGTCCTGGCCCTGGTGGCGCGCGTGAAAAAGAAGCCGGTGCGCGATCTGCTCGTGTTTGTGCTGGAGCGGCCGCGCCACGCTGACCTGATCGAAGAAATACGAGCCGCCGGCGCGCGCGCGATGCTGCGCGCTGATGGAGACATCGCCGGCGCGCTGAGAGCGGCAACGCCCCGCGCTAGCGCAGACATTCTGATGGGTGTGGGTGGCGTTCCTGAGGGGGTCATGGCCGCCTGCGCTGTGAAGGCGTTAGGCGGCGCCATGCTGGCCCGCCTGATACCCCAGAGCGATGAGGAACGAGCCGCAGTTGAGGCTGCCAGCCTGGATACCAGACAGGTACTCACCTGCGACGAGCTGGTTTCCAGCTCCGAGATCTTCTTTGCCGCCACTGGCATCACGGACGGTCCCCTACTGGCCGGTGTCCACTACCATGGTGACAGAGCTGAGACAGAATCCTTGATTCTGCGCGGCGAAACCGGTGTCAGCCGTATCATTGACGCCGAACATCGGATCGAGTAGAGATAGTGATAGCGATAGTGATAGCGAGGAATGCCGCAGTCGCTATCACTATCGCTATCACTATCTCTATCTCATTCGCTTTTCCAACCAGCCGGCCACATCGGCCAGCACCTGCGCTTTCTCCGGCTCGTTGAAGATTTCGTGATACAGGCCGTCGTAGATCTTGAGGGTTTTGTCGGTTGAACTGACGCCTTCGTAGATCTGCCGGCTGCCCTCGGGGTCGGCTAGTTGGTCAGCACCAGCATGCATGATAAGGATGGGCACAGTGATCTTGTGGAGGTTTGCCAGGACGGTGTTGCCGGCCTGGAGGAGCTCAGCACCCATGCGCGCTCGAACGCGCCCCCGGTAGTTGAGCGGGTCGCTGTCGTAGCGGGTCACGACGTCGGGATCACGTGACACGCTAGCCGCATCCAGAGGTGTCACACCCAGCTTTGGCGCCAGCACCGAGAGGAGTTGCGAGATTTTGACCAAAACCGGTGATACGCCCCCACTAACTCGCACACTGCTCCCAGACAGGATTAGCCCCTGCAGAGTGTCACCATGCTGAGCGGCGAATAGCGTTGCGATCACCCCACCCATGCTATGACCGATCAGAAAAACACCACGCCCGGTCTCTTGGCGCTGAACCAAATCCACCAATGTCCGCAGGTCGACCACGAAGTCGTCAAATCGGTCGACGTGCACCCGCTCTCCGCCGGATCGGCCGTGCCCGTGATGATCCAACGCGTACACCGCGTAGCCCCGCCCAACGAAGTACTCGGCCACGTGCTGATAGCGGCCGCTATGCTCAGCCAGTCCATGCACGATGACGAGCACAGCGCGTGGCTCTGATTCGGGCCGCCAGTGCTGGTAGAATATTTCCAGGTTCTTTAGGCCGGTGAAG
>JBHHXF010000007.1:0-25618 GCA_046756905.1 Anaerolineae bacterium
ATGACACAATGGGCCATGGCAATCGATCTTGACAAGTGCGTCGCCTGTCAGGGATGCAGCATCGCGTGCCGGCAAGAAAACAACACACCGGTGGTCTCACCGGATCAGGCCGCGATGGGGCGCGCCATCCGCTGGAACGACGTCTTCCCATTACCGCAGAACGACCCTGAAGAACAGGGAGAGTACCCCAATGTTCATGTGCACTACATGACCCGGCCGTGCATGCACTGCCAGAACCCACCGTGCATCAAAGTGTGCCCGGTGCAAGCAACCTACCGGGATGAGGAAGGGCTGGTGCGACAGAACTACAACCGCTGCATCGGATGTCGCTTCTGTACTGTGGCCTGCCCGTACGGTGTGCGCTACTTCAACTGGGAAGCCCCACCTTGGAGCCCAGAGCTGGCGCGCCACATCAACCCGGACTCAGTGTCGGTAAACGGCAGCCCTTCGACCGGCTCAGGACGAAGCCTGGAGGGGCCGGCGGTGCGCCCCAAGGGCATCGTGGAGAAGTGCACCTTCTGCATCCACCGCCTGCAGAAGGCACGGGAGAAGGCAGAAGTGGAGGGACGCGAGTTCCGCGCCGAAGACTACGTGCCGGCCTGCGTTCAGACCTGCACTGGCAAGGCCCGTTTCTTCGGCGACCTGGAAGACCCGAACAGCACCGTGCACCGGCTGGCACAGAACACGCGCGCCTTCCAATTGCTGGAAGAAGTGGGCACCCATCCGAAAGTCATCTATCTGCGGGAGGGATAATGTCTGTGTACAGTAATCAGTAATCAGTGACCAGTAATCAGTAAGAAGTCAACAGTAGCCAGACTATCTGATCACTGATCACTGTTTACTGATCACTGATCACTGATCACTGATCACTGGCATCATCAGGGAGAAGGACTAATGCTAAAAGTAGATCAACAAGACCGCGACACTCTGCTGAACCCCCTGTTTCGGGCCGGTCCAGGCTTCTACGCACTGGCAATCGCTCTGCTGGCCGTCATCGGCTGGGGGGTTTACGTCTATGCGCGTCAGGTTGTGCTGGGCCTATCGGTGACCGGCATGCAACGCCCGGCGTACTGGGGCATCTACATGGTCAACTTCGTCTTCTTCATCGGCATCAGCCACGCCGGCACGCTCATCTCCGCCATCTTGCGTGTGACCCAGGCCGAGTGGAGACGGCCCATCACCCGCATTGCCGAAGCGATCACGGTGTTCGCCCTGGGCGTTGGCATGCTGCAGATTCTGTTCGACATGGGCCGGCCCGAACGCATGCTGTACGTTTTCCGTTACGGGCGATTGCAATCCCCACTGCTGTGGGATGCTGTGTCGGTTACAGCCTACTTCATGGGCAGCGTCACATATCTCTATCTGCCGCTCATCCCGGATATGGCGATCTTGCGGGATAACCTGCCCAGCACAGCGCCGGCCTGGCGTCGCCGGCTGTACAGCCTGCTGGCCCTGGGGTGGCGTGGCAATGGAACGCAGTGGATACGGTTGGAGAAGATCATTGCCATCATGGCTGTCCTCATCATCCCCATCGCCGTCTCGGTGCATACCATCATCTCCTGGATTCTAGCCACCACGGTGCAGCCGGGCTGGCACAGCACCGTCTTCGGCCCATACTTCGTGGTGGGAGCCATCTTCTCCGGCATTGGCGCGCTGTTCATCGCCATGACCGTCATGCGCTGGGCTTTTCATCTCGAAGAGTACATCACGGAGAAGCAGTACACGTACCTGGGCTATCTGCTCATCACCATGACTGCCGTCTGGTTCTACTTCACCTACGCCGAGCACCTGACCCTGGCCGCCGGCCAGCAGGAAGCAGAGTTCCCGGTCCTGGCCAGCAAACTCTGGGGCGCTTACGCGCCCGGCTTTTGGACGATGATAGTTCTTATGGTCACAGCTTTCTGGGTCCTGGCCTTGCCGCGCCTGATCCCCGAGCGATGGGGAGAGGCGCCTGTGTTCCAACCCCGTTTCGCTCTGGCAACGGCTGCCGCTGGCGCCCTGGCTCTCACTCTGGCCTTCCTGCCACAGACACAGCCGGTCACAGCGGGGGTCGGCAACATAAGCGGGCGCTCGATGCTAATCATTGTGACCATTGCCTTTGCAATCGTGACGGGCGTGAGTGCGCTGCCGTGGCTCAAGCGGCACATCGTAGCCAGCACCGTCATCGCGTCCTTCTGCGTGGTGATCGGCATGTGGTTAGAGCGCTGGAACATCATTGTACCTACCGTGACCCATCCGCGCCTGATCCTGTGGGGCAGCTACTGGCCATCAGCCACTGAGTGGTCGCTGACGGCAGCATCCTTTGCCCTGTTTGCCTTCATGTTCCTGGTCTTCTTCAAGCTCTTCCCAGCCGTGTCTGTCTGGGAAGTGGCAGAGGGGCGTACCATCGAGCAGGTGCGTGCGCAGGTTGAAATGCCCATGCCGGAGCCTTCTACCCCTGCTCGACCGCGCTGGGGGCTTACCCGGAGATAGTCGATGGCACTTGTACAGCCCGAGTCCGCCCGCGCCCGGGCGATGGTTTACCACGCCCTGGCAGAAGCTCTGGCCCCGCCAGCGTTGGGGATCGAAGAACTTCTGATCGAGGCAACGACGATCGGTGCGCAGGTTCTCGGCTCCGTTGCCTGCCAGCACGTTGCACTGGCCTTGGCGGAACTCCCAAAGCACGGTCTCCAGGCGCTGCGGAACAGCTACGCCCACCTGACCACCGGCCCTGACCAACGCCCAGTGGCGCTATACGAGTCGCTTCACCGCCACGGTCGGTTGGTGGGGCCGGCCACATGGGAGGTCGAGGATCACTACAGGGCTTTGGGATTGGCCCCCCTCGACGGGGAGCTGTCGGATCACGCCAGCGTGGAACTGGCCTTCTTGGGCTACCTAGCCGCCGCCGAGGCAGAGGCCTGGGCTGCCGGCGATAGCCGGCTCGTCACCCGTCTGAGGACTGAGCAGCGTACGTTCCTGCGCACTCATGCCGGCGCCTGGCTGCCAGAAGTGGGAGCGGCACTCGCCGCCGCCAAGGACCCACTATACGCCATCGTTGGGCGACTCTTGAGCGAGTTCCTGTTCGAGGAACGGAACAGCCGGAAGCGGGTTAGGCAGGCCGGCACGCGGCTACCGATCCTACAAGACCCAGCCGGCTGCACCCTGTGCGGATTGTGTGTTGGCAGTTGCTCATTAGGGGCGCTGCGGATAGTCGAGAGCGCCACCGAGACGGCGCTCACGCTCAACCCACACCAGTGCGTCGGCTGTGACCGCTGTGTGTGTATCTGTCCAGAGGATGTACTCATCCTGGCATCCGATACCGAGGCAGTCGCTTCGAACATCTCAGCCAATGGAAACGGCTATCAGGTCATGCGGCAGTCGGATCGGGCCGCGTGTCCCAGGTGCGGTCAGCCAACTGTCAGCCAGGCTGAACTGGACGCCGTCTTCGTGCGGCTGCGACCCGACCCGGTCACGCAGAGACGGCTGAGCCTGTGTGTCGAATGTAAATCATGGAGCATATAACCCTCGTGATGGGCGGAGGTCTCCTGACCAAGCCCGTTCGCCTCGGTCGGAGACCTTCGGCGATCGTATCATGGAGCATGTAGGAGGAAACTATGTACCTTCCACTTTCTCACTTTCCGATGGAGAACCCGATATTCCAGTTCTTTTACTGGCTGGTGAACACGGCGGGAGTCGGCGGGCTGGCTGTGGGCCTCCTCGTCACCTTTGCGGTGATCTCAGTAGGCGGTGCTCTGCGCTGGATCGTTCGCGGGGCCCAGGCCACTGACCCGGAAGATTATGCCTATCCGACACCCGCCCTGCACGAACACACATAAGGAGGTTACTACTCAGGCCACCTGCGTTTCGGCAGTTGAAACTGCATCAACCCTTCGGCGACTGGTCTTCAGCCG
Organism: Anaerolineae bacterium; assembly: GCA_046756905.1. Lineage (GTDB taxonomy): Bacteria > Chloroflexota > Anaerolineae > Epilineales > JAANWY01 > JBHHTZ01. Next base: position 3,891 of record JBHHXF010000007.1, read on the forward strand.
GCGCAGGCCGGCTTCGCGAGGGCGACGTCCTGAGGTCCCTCCCGAGCCTGTTGAGGGGCCTGTCGAAGGGTTGCCGCGATTTCAATCGCCAGGCCGAGTAGCTACATAAGGAGAAGGAACATGGAGCAACTGATAAACGCATTGCCTATCGGCCTCGGTTTCCTGCTATTCCTGATCGTCATTGTCTGGCCGGCCGTCAAGATTGTGAAACAGTGGGAGCGCGGTATAGTGCTGCGCTTCGGTCGCTACATCACCGCCCGGCCACCTGGCCTGAACTTCATTATCCCGTACGTTGATCGTATGTTTAGGGTAGACACCCGGGTGGAGACTATGGTCGTTGCACCACAGGAGGTAATCACCAAAGACAACGTCACTGTTCAGGTAGACGCCGTGGTCTACTTCCAGGTGGTCAACCCGGAACTTGCCGTCATGAAGGTAATGGACTACGAACAGGCCACCACTCAGATTTCTCTGACCACTCTGCGGAGCGTTCTAGGCCAGTCAGAGCTGGATGAGTTACTGGCCCACCGCGACCGAATCAACGAGCGGCTGCAGCAGATTATCGACGATCACACCGAACCGTGGGGGGTGCAGGTCACGGCTGTCGAAGTAAAAGACGTTGTCCTGCCCGACAACCTCCAGCGCGCCATGGCCCGCCAGGCCGAGGCTGAACGCGAGCGCCGTGCTAAAGTCGTTCACGCTCAGGGCGAGTTTCAGGCGGCGGAGAGGCTGGCCGAGGCTGCCCACATAATAGCCTCTGAGCCGATCAGCTTGCAACTGCGCTACCTCCAGACGCTGGTCGAGATGGCCGGAGAGCGAACGAGCACCATCATCCCACTACCACTGGAGATTATGGGGTCTGTCCAGGACGCGCTAGCAGCTCGCAGCCTGGGGAATGGCCGGTAGAACTCTCGAAATGGGAACGATCAGGATGCTGAAAATGTCTCGATTCATCGTGACTGCACTCTTGCTTACCGCGGTCGTCGCACTGGCGGCCTGCAGTGGCCAGGCCACACCACCGCCGGTGGCGGCAACGACCACACCTCTCCCGCCACCGCCGACAGAGGCGCCTAGCAGCACACCGCGGCCGGCGCCCACCGACACACCTGTGCCAGTACCCACCGACACGCCCATACCCGCACCTACCGACACACCAGCGCCGGCGTCCACGCAAGCAGCAGATCAACCGCCCGCAGTGTCGGCCGAAGCCGCGAAGCAGGTTTACACACAAAAGGGTTGCACCGCCTGCCACGGAGCCAACTTTGAAGGTATGGTTGGCCCTATCATTGCCGGACTGCCTGCGGATCACCTGGAGTCGGAGGTTCGGGAGGGTGAAGCTGAAGCCGGCATGCCGGCGTTCGACCAAAACGCGATCAGTGACGCGGACCTCAGCACGCTGGCTGAGTTCTTAGCCAGCCTGACTCTGCAGGACACGGGCGTGCAACTGCCTGACGGCGTCCTGGATCACCTTAACCAGGCATGGGACGCGCTGCAGGCCGGCGATAAAGCCAGAGTGGAAAACCACCTGCAGATAGCTCAAGAAGCCGGCGCCAGTGCAGCGCCCGGCATCCAGGCGACACTGAAAGACATGGTCGAGGATTTAAAGGAAGAGGATTGGATGAAAGACGTTGAGGATCACCTGCGAGTTCTCCTGGATAAGTAAGAGGGCGTTCCTTGTAAGCCACGAAGTGAAGTGGAGTGGCGTCCGGGAGTCCACCCCACCCCACTTCACTTCCTTCGTTTCACTCAGGACGCTGGCCGCGAACATAACAAGGAGCAGATTCTATGAAATTCCACACCGCGCTACTGTATACAATTGGATTGATTCTCTCAATTGCCCTGCTTAGCTGCAGTGCTCCACAGCAACCGGTTGTGTATACGACACCGATCCCGTCCCTGATCCCTGCAACGCTGCCGCCCCCACCGGCAGCCACACCGTTGCCGGTGGGGCTGGAGGTAACATTTCCTTCACGTCAGCCTTCCCCACCGACTGCAGGTCCCCTCTTCCAGGAGCATTGCGCCACCTGCCATGGGCCCGAGGGCAAAGGCATCGTGCCAAACGCACGAAACTTGTCCGACGTAGACTATCTACGCGGGCAGTCCCCCCTCCGCTTATACGACATCATCAGCAACGGTCGGGGGTCTATGCCAGGTTGGGTGGACACTCTATCAGTCAATGAGCGGTGGGACCTGGTGTTCTACACCTGGAACTTCGCTTCCTCACCTCTAGTAGTGAAGCTAGGTAAGGCCATTTACCAACAGAACTGTGCAACCTGCCACAGCGCCGATGGCACGGGGAGCGTGCCCGGAGCACCGGACTTCACCAACATCGAATGGGTGGCCAGCCATGCTCCGCGTGATTTCTTCAAAGTGCTAACCGAGGGACAGGGCGGCATGCCTTCTTGGCAGGGCAAGCTAAGCCCTGACGAAAGGTGGGCGAGCATCGAGTACATACGCGCCTTCGCATATGAACAGCCCGCTACGACAGCATCCAGATGAGTCCCGCCACCAGAATCCCTTCCTGGTGGTCCATCCCCTCCCTGATGGTGCAAGTCGATAGGTAGTCAGCCAATCTCGTTGGGCGTTTCTGACTCAGTAGATCCCAATACGGTTGGCTGCTACTTGATTCCGAGAGCAGCTTTGGTGCCGAAAGGGGGTGATAATCGGAAGAAGAACAGTGTCCACATCCACATCAGATCGTAGACGTAGGAATCGTGCAATTTTCACCCATCAAGGAGGAACAAACTGAAATGAGAAAAAACATCCTGCTAGCCATTGCGCTGGTCGTTATCGGCACCCTGCTGTTGGTCGGCGTCGTCGCTGCCCAGGGCGGGTCCGTGAGCCGGGGCGGGATCCTGTATGACAAATGGTGGAAGGTCGTTGGCGCCGATGAGCCCACCACCGACCACCCCCTGTGGGCCACCCAGTCCACCAACACCCGCTCCGGTAAGGACAGTTGGCGCTGCAAGGAGTGCCACGGCTGGGACTACCTGGGCGTGGACGGCGCCTACGGCTCCGGCTCCCACATGACCGGCTTCGCCGGCGTCTACAGCGCTGCCCAGTCCAAGTCGGTGGATGATCTGGCCGCCGCCCTCAAGGGCGCCACCAACGCCGACCACGACTTCTCGTCGGTGATGGACGATGCGGCCATCGCAGACCTGGCCACCTTCCTGAAGGAGGGTCTCACTGACTACCGCGAAGTCATCGACTACGCCACCAAGACCGCCAAGAGCGCCGACACGGACCACGGCAAACAGCTCTACGACAGCACGTGCGTTGCCTGTCACGGCGCCGACGGCACGACCATCAACTTCAAGGACGAGGCGAATCCGCATTTCATCGGCAACATCGCCAACGACAACCCGCAGGAGTTCCTGCACAAGGCACGCAATGGCCAGCCTGGCTCCGTGCCGCCCATGCCGTCCGCCATCGACCTGGGCTGGAGCGTTCAGGACGCGGCGGACGTTCTGGCTTACGCGCAGACGCTGCCCGTCGGGGAAGCGCCGGCCGCCCTGCCGACGACCGGCGCGGCTCAGCCGGCGTGGACCTATCCGGCTCTGCTGGCCGGCTTGCTGGCTTTGGTCCTTGGTCTAGGCCTGGCTGCACGGGAACTGCGACACAGTCGCCGCTAGTCCCCCCCTGCTCCCTCAGGACCCTATGGCCAGGGTCACGCATACCGCCCACCGGAGCTCTGCCGCCTGGCTGGGCTCCGGCGGGCTGACCTCGACACGCGAATCACTCAGGCCTGGGTGCCACAGCAACGATCGGCGACCGACAACGCGGAGAGCCGTGCAATGCGCATGAGCATGAGCCTGAGGCTGAAGGTGATGGTGGGTGTATTGGCGCCTGTCTCACTCACTGTGGGTGCCTTAGCGTTCATCCAGTACAACACGCACCGCCACCACGAGATGGCGACGGCTGCCCGGACAGTCACAGCCCTGGGACATGCAATTGAGAGCAGCCTGACGGAAGCCATGCTGGTGCAGGATCTCACCACTATACAGAAGAGCATCGACAACATCGCCGCCAACCCACAAGTCCAAGACATGTTCCTGTTGAATACCCAATTCGAAGTCCAGGCGGCGCCTGGCAGTCGCGGCATAGGACGAAAGGTCAGCCTTGCGGAAAGAGGCTGCTTGGTCATCAGGCGCATAGAACGGCTGACAGGGCTGGTGCGAGCCCTTACCAGGGGCGATCTGAGCCGGCGAGCCGACATACAGAGCGGGGATGAGCTCGGGGAACTTGCAGACGCTTTCAACCAGATGGCAGAGGGGTTGGAGGAAAAGGCACGCCTGGAACAGCAAGTCCACCGGCGTACGGCCGAGTTGGAACGACTGTACGAGAAGTTGCAGGAGAAAGAAGCTGTTCGCGCCCAACTCCTTAAGCAGATCATCACTGCCCAGGAGGCAGATACGTACCTTCCACTCCTGCTCCGACGGCTACCCCAGAGCCGACTCGTGCAGCAACAGCGCCGGTGGGAGGCGCCAGCTTTGCCAATGACGTACTGCCCATCTTCGAGGCCCACTGCGTTGCCTGCCACGGAATATTGGGGGGATGGAGCGCGAGCGACTACGAGAGCGTCATGACCACCGGCGAACATAGCCCGGTCGTCGTGCCCGGGGATGTCGAGAACAGCATACTCGCACAGAAGGTGATGGGGACGCAGGCAATCGGCGTGTCCATGCCCCCTAGCGGGCTGCTACCGGCTGAGGTGATTGACGTTATCGCGAGCTGGATCGAGGCCAGCGCATCTGACAACTAGGAGTCAATCACCAGCTCAGGGTTCCCCAGGCGAGTCTATCTGGGGAGGTAACTACCCAGCCTGCCCTCAGCCCTCAGTCCATGAATGAATTCACGGCCTGATACGAAAAACGCGTTGAAACGCGTTCAAGCCTTAACCCGTTTCAACGGGTTTCGCAGTGTCAGACGGGCAATTCATTGCTCGTCACGGCGGGCTGGGTAGTTACCTGGGGAGCAAAAAAGGCCGGCGTTGCGCCGGCCTTTTATTCTTTTATTCTTCAGTAGAATCCGAACGGAGTTATCGCTTCGTGTACTGTGGCGCTTTCCTCGCGCGCTTGAGCCCGGGCTTCTTGCGCTCCTTCATACGCGGATCGCGCGTGAGGAACCCGCCCCTGCGCAGCGTCGGGCGCAGCTTGTCGTCGTGCTTCAACAGTGCCCGCGCAATGCCATGTCGAACCGCGCCGGCCTGCCCCGTGACACCGCCGCCTTGAACAAGTATTGTGATAGTGAAGGCTTCATCGGTGCCCGTGGCTTGCAACGGCTCCACCACATGGACGCGGTCGCGCATGCGGGTGAAGTACTCCTCCATCGGCTTCCCGTTCACTACGATCTGCCCCTCGCCTGTGGCATAGAGCCGGACCTGGGCACTTGCCGTTTTGCGCCGGCCGACGCCGGAATAAAACTCCTTACCTTCCACCAAGGTTGGAATATCCATGACTACTTATTCTCTCCTAGATCTCCAGCGCCTTTGGCTGCTGCGCCTCATGTGGGTGGCTGTCATCCGCATAGATCTTCAACTTCTTGATCATGCGCCGGCCCAGTCGATTGTGCGGTAGCATTCCCCGTACGGCCTTGCGCACCGTGCGAGTTGGATGCTTGGCCAACTGGTCGCGTAGCGTCATACCCCTGATACCGCCTGGATAGCCTGAATGCCGGTAGTAGATTTTGTCATCCATCTTGTTGCCTGTCACATGTATCTTATTGGCATTAAGGACGATCACGAAATCTCCACAATCCAGGTTAGGCGTGTAGTAGGGCTTGTGTTTTCCCCGAAGGATTTTCGCCACCTCCGAGGCAAGCCTCCCCAGAGTCTGGCCCTCCGCATCAACTACCCACCACTGGTGCTCAATATGGTCGGGCTTGGTGATGTACGTTCTCACAACTATGACTCCTCAACAATCAGTGATCAGTGATCAGTAGTCAGTGAACAGTCTCACTGATTACCGATCACGACAAGCTAGTATTCCACTCTTACCAGACACAGGCCGTGCGCCGGCGCTGCCCCCTGGAAGCCGGCCGGATCGGCAGCGCCCAGAATATTCGCCAACTCCTCCCTGGTCAGCCGGCCCTGTCCGACCGAGGCTAACGCTGCTGCAATGCGCCGCGCCATGCGCCGTAAGAACGCATTCGCCTCCACCTCAACGAATACCTCATCGTTCTCCCGCCACACGGCGATACGCTCCACCCTGCGCACTGTCGGGCCGTCGGGCTGGACCGGGGCGCCAAAAGCGCGAAAGTCGTGCTCTCCAACAAGAACCTGGCCGGCCTCAGACATACGCTCGGCGTCTAGCCGCTGCATCACATGCCAGTGTGTCCGCCGGTGAAGCGGTGAGCGGACGGGGTGGTTCCAGATGCTGTATCGATAGACTCGACCACAAGCACTATGCCGCGAATGAAAGCCAGGCGGCGCTAGCCGAAGCTGGCGAATGGCGATGTCCGCTGGCAACATGGCATTCCACGCCCTCTGGAGATCACTCACCGTGTGCCGCCAGGTGATCCGAAAGTCCGCCACCTGGCCAGTGGCGTGAACGCCGGCATCCGTCCGACCGGCGAATCTGATTTGAACGTGCTCTTGTGACACCTGTGCCAGCGCCTGTTCCATGGCTCCTTGAATCGTCGGCGCATTGGCTTGAAACTGAGACCCGTGATACTCGGTGCCGTCGTACTCGACGACTGCCATCAAGTGGCGACCACTCATTCGCTAGTACATACACGTGATGCAGATCGAATAATCAGCTTGCCGCTACTGCGCTCTATCACGAACCATAAAACGGTCGAGCGTGGATCAATCCTCGCCTTCGACCAACTCGATGATGGCGACGCGCGCCGCATCCCCCTGACGTCGGCCCAGCTTAATGACCCGGGTGTATCCGCCAGGGCGGTCTTCGAAGGATGGTGCAATCGCATAGAATAGATGGTCTACAACGTCCTTGTCACTGACCCATCTCATAACCTGCCGGCGGGCGTGCAAGTCACCACGCTTGGCCAGGGTGATGAGCCTCTCCGCATAGGGGCGTACGGCCTTCGCCTTAGCTTCCGTGGTTTGGATTCGCTCGTACCGAAACAGATCAGTAATCAGGTTACGATACAGTGCCTTTCGGTGAGCCCTATCGCGATTCAGCTTCTTCTTAGCTACCCGGTGCCTCATGCTGCATCTTCCTCTAGCAGGTCTAGCTGTTCCTGTGCTTCAGTCACGTATTCGAAGAAGCCGTGGGCCTGCAAACTCTCCTTCAGTTCGTCCAGTGACTTCTGGCCAAAGTTTCGGATTACGAGCATCTCATCATCACCGCGCCGCAGTCGTTCAACAATCTCACCAACCTTGGTTATGCCGGCGCGCTTCAGGCAATTGTAAGCCCGAACAGACAAATCGAGATCCTCGATCGGCGTCTCGTAAACAGTCGGTGGTATGCCCTCATCGGCTTCGCGGTCATCTTCGGTCAACTCCAGACCGTAGTTCGCTATCAGCTTGAACTGATTGATGAGAATCTGAGCAGCCTGCCGCATCGCATCAGTTGGAGATAGGGTGCCATCAGTCCAGATCTCAATTGTCAGCCGATCGAAGTTTGTCATCCGGCCAACACGAGTCTGCTCCACCTGATAGCTTGCTTTGCGAATCGGGCTAAAAATCGCGTCCACAGGCAACTCACCGAGGTGTAACTCCGTCCTTTCCTCGGCCGGCGAATACCCCCGACCTGTTCCGACCGTTAGCTCCATTTCGATGTTCGCCTCGTCGGAATCCAGCGTCAGGAGTTCCAGTTCTGGGTTAAGAATCTCGACCTCGGGTGGCGCTTGAATGTCGGCCGCCGTAACAACACCCTCGCCCCTAGCCTCCAGGTACATGCGTGTGCCGTTTTCAGCATGGGAGCGCAGGCGCAACTGCTTGAGGTTCAAGATGAGCCTGGTTGTGTCTTCCTTGGCGTGAGGAATGGGCGCAAACTCATGATGCACGCCATTTATCTTCATGGCTGTGACTGCCGCACCTCGCAAAGATGAAAGCAACACCCGCCGCAGCGCATTTCCTAGTGTAGTACCGTATCCGCCCTCTAGCGGGGACATCGCGAATCGCCCATAGTCTCGCGCGAGCGCTTCCGTCTCAATTGATGGTACTTGAGTTTTCAACTTAAACCCCTCCTACCGAGCAGGGGAGCCAGCGGGATGGGGAGCAAGGGTGATTAGTTTTGCCGAACCCCACTCCGCTCCCTCGTTCCAACGCTCCCCGGTCCACCTAGCGGCTGTAGTACTCCACGACCAACTGCTCGTTGATCGGTTCTTGAATCTGTTCTCGGTCGGGAAAATCCAGCACCTGTCCACTCATCTCTTGAACATCCAGCCGCAGCCATTCCGGTACCACGCCAGAGTCCAGCACTTCTGACAGACCGGTGAAGTAGCCATTCTTGCGGCTCTGCGGTCGGATGCCAATCTCATCGCCGATTTTGACCAGGTACGAGGGCACATCCATTCTGCGGCCATTAACCGTAACATGGCCGTGCGCAACCAACTGTCGTGCCTGAGGTCTGGAGTCTGCCAGCCCGAGTCGCGTGACAACGTTGTCCAGCCGGCGCTCAAGAGTCTGCAACAGAGTCGCGCCAGTCATACCCTTAACCTTTAACGCTTCCTGGAAGTACCGCCGGAATTGGCGTTCCATCACGCCGTAGATTCTCTTCGCCTTCTGTTTTTCCCGCAGTTGCAAGCCATAATCCGACGTGCGACGTCGGAACTGCCGGCGACGACCGTGCATCCCCGGCGGATAAGCCCTCTTCTCTATAGCGCATTTCGGTGTGTAACAGCGGTCCCCTTTCAAGAACAGCTTCTCGCCTTCACGCCGGCAGAGCTTGCAAACTGGGCCCGTATATCGTGCCAACCTTTCAGTCCTCCTCTGTCCAGTGATCAGTCATCAGTGATCAGTCATCAGTAGCAACTGCATACTGCTAACTGATCACTGATGACTGAATACTGATTACTGGTTACTGACTCATACTCTGCGTTTCTTTCGCGGGCGACAACCATTATGCGGAATAGGAGTTATGTCAGTTATCGACTTTACCCTCAAACCGACCCCCTGAAGGGAGCGGATTGCCGCCTCACGGCCGGGACCCGGCCCCTTGATAAAGACATCCACCTCACGCACTCCGTTATCCAACGCCTGCTTGGCGGCGCTCTGAGCAGCTAACTGAGCAGCGTAGGGTGTGCTCTTGCGTGATCCCTTGAAGCCCGCCGATCCGGCACTGGCCCACGTCACAGTGTTGCCCTGCTGATCCGTGAATGTTATGATCGTGTTATTGAACGTCGCCTGAATATACGCTCGCGCATAGGGAACGTTCTTGCGCGGTCCTCGGCGCGTTGCGCGACGACCTCTCCTGCGTGCCACACTCCTCCTCCGCTTCTATTTACTTCTTTGCCCGCGAGCGCCTGCGGCCAGGCACGGTCTTCTTCGGACCCTTGCGGGTGCGCGCATTGGTGCGCGTACGTTGGCCGTGAACTGGCAGATTGCGTCGATGGCGTAACCCTCTATAGCAACCAATCTCCTGAAGACGCTTGATATTCTGATTCACCTCGCGTCGCAGGTCACCCTCAACCTTATAGTTGCTATCAATGAAGCTCCGCACTGCGCTCACTTCCTGCTCGGTCAGGTTTCTGATTCGCGTGTCTGGGCTCACACCCGTCGCCGCTAGAATTTCCTGACTACGGGTGCGGCCTATACCGTAGATGTATGTGAGCGCAATCTCCGATCGCTTGTCCCGTGGCAGGTCAACTCCTGCGATACGTGCCATCAGTACACTCCTCTAGCCCTGGCGCTGCTTGTGCTTCGGATTCTCACAAATGACATAGACCGTGCCCTTTCGCCGCACGATCTTGCACTTGTCACATCGACGTTTCACACTCGGACGAACCTTCACACTTATCACCTCTCTATCTTGGCAGAATGTGAAGTATACCACATTAAGCCTAACACGTCAAGATTTCTGGGCCGTTCTGGGTAATGACAAGCGTGTGCTCGAAATGTGCCGACAGGCTCCGGTCGGCTGTAGCCACAGTCCAGCCATCGGGTAGCACCTCTGTGTGACAGTCACCGGCAGCAACCATCGGTTCCAATGCGATGGTCATACCGGGCCGAAGCCGATAGTTCCTCGGCTTTGGCTTACCGTATCCAAGGTAGTTGGGTACGCTCGGCGGTTCATGCATTGAGCGTCCGATGCCATGTCCCTGATACTCTCGGATGATGCTGTATCCGTTGGATTCGATTGTGGCCTGTATCGCGCGAATGACGTCCCACAACCGATGGCCTGGTCGTGCCTGCTCAATACCGACATACAGGGCAGACTTAGTAACTTCCAACAGATGCTGCACGCTGCCATTGATTTCACCTACCGGAACCGTAAGCGCTGCATCGCCGTGGTACCCCTGGTAGATCGCACCCACGTCCAGACTGACGATATCGCCCTGGCGCAGCCGGCGCGGTCCTGGTATGCCATGGACGATCTCTTCGTTCACACACGCTGTGATCGCCGCCGGGAAGTCCGGCACGCCGGCAGTGTTAGCCGGCACCCCCCGAAATGAGGGAATGGCCTCATGCTTCGCGATGATCCCCGCTGCGATCGCGTCCAGCTCGAGCGTGGTCACACCGGGGGCAACGTGCTCCGCCATTGCTGCAAGTGCTTCAGCTACAATCTGGCCGGCCTTGCGCATCAACTCCAGTTCGCGAGCCGACTTAAGGGTAACCCGGCTTCCCTGTGATCGCCTGAACATCTCAGCCTACCGAATGAACCCTTCGTAGTGGCGCATGAGCAACTGGGCTTCGAGCTGTTTCATGGTGTCCAATACAACGCCGACGACAATCAGTAGGCCGGTGCTGGTGATGATCAATTGAGTTTGCTGAACGCCAGCAAACACCTGCGCGAAGTAGGGCAAGATAGCAACAATCCCCAGAAAGAGAGCGCCTACCAGGGTAATGCGCTGTAGCACCGCGTTCAGGTAGTCCTCCGTCCGCCGCCCGGGCCGGATACCGGGGATGAAACCACCCTGCTTCTGCAACGTCTCCGGCAGGTTCTGCTGACGAAAGATCACATCCGTATAGAAATATGTGAACGCCACAACCAGCAAGAAATAGAGAAACCAGTACGACACACCCGTCGTATTGAATGTATTATAGATCACGTTTGCAACACTCCGCACAACCGGCGACGCCGACGTTTGAAACATCTGCGCCAGGGTGGCCGGGAAGATCAGGAGCGACGAGGCGAAGATGAGCGGAATCATGCCGGCTGTGTTCACGCGCATCGGGATGTGCGTGCTCTGGCCGCCATAAAGTCGCTGCCCCCGGACTCGCTTCCCATACTGAACCGGAACGCGTCGATGGCCCTCCTGGATGAACACGATGCCGGCGATGGTGACTACCGTCAACGCTACCAGGAAGATGAGCGCTCCGATCTGACCGCCGGCCGCTAACTGACCGAGGTTCTGGGGCACGCCGGCCACAATGCCACCAAAGATGATGATCGATACGCCGTTGCCGATACCTTGCTCAGTTATCAAGTCGCCCAGCCACACGGCGAACATCGTGCCGGCTGTGAGCGTGATAATGACGGTCAGCGTCTCCAACGGGTACTGCGCTAGGTTGAAGTGTCTAAGGATGGTCCCACCCCCAGGCAGCGGGCGATTCAGGAGTGCTGCCTGGCCAAAGGCTTGCAAAATGCCCAGCGGCACCGTTATGTAGTAAGTGTACATATTGATCTTCTTCTGGCCCTGCTCACCTTCCTTGGACAGTTCCTCTAACTGCGGCAAGAGAGGCACGAGCAGTTGCATGATAATCGACGCAGTGATGTATGGATACACGCCCATTGCGACTACGGAGAAGTTCCTCATCGCCCCACCGGACAACATGTTTAGGAATCCAAGCAACTGGTTCGTCTCAAACAATTGCACCAGTCCCTGTCGATCCACACCCGGCACCGGGACATGCGCTGCCAGCCGGAAGACCACCAGAATACCGAGCGTAAAAAGGATCTTCCGGCGCACATCCGGCAATTTGAATGCATTGCGCAGTGCGTCTAACATCGAGATTGTCCTCTCTGCCTACAGCCCAGTTCAAAGAAAGAACCAGCTTGCCCTATCACACCCATCATTGCTAATCCTCATCGATGATTTCTACCGTCCCGCCGGCGGCTTCAATCTTCGCCCGAGCGCTCTGCGAAAAAGCGTGCGCCCGCACGGTCAACCGAGTTTCCAGATCGCCGCGTCCAAGCACTTTGACCCGTTCGTCCTGGCGCTTGATTAGCCCCGCTGCCACAAGCGTCAGCGGTGAGACTGTCGAACCGGCAGCGAATCGCTCCTCAAGCCGATCCACGTTGACGGGGGTGTACTCCTTGCGCCAAATGTTGGTGAAGCCGCGCAAATGCGGCAGGCGGCGCACAAGCGGTAATTGCCCCCCCTCGAAGTAGGGGGACCGCTTTCCCCCCGAGCGGGACCTCTGACCCTTGCGGCCCCGTCCGGCGTACGTGCCCCCTTGTCCTGAATCGCCACGTGCTACACGCTTGCGCTTCTTCTTTGCTCCTGGAGGGGACTTCAAATCATGCAGTTTCATCACATCACCCTCGAACCGAAACTTCCTCAACCTCAACCAGGTGACTCACGCTGTTGATCATTCCCCGAATATCGGGCGTATCCGGGCGCTCCACGGTCTGGCGCAGCTTCCGGAATCCCAGGGCGCGGATTGTCTCCTTCTGTCGCTGTGGTTGACCAATGCCGCTTTTCACCAATGTGATACGCAATCGACCTATCTTTTTCTTCCTAGCCATCAATCTGACTCCAGAACGGCTGGACGCGTTCCAGTGGCAGGCCGCGCCGGCGCGCTTCCTCTCGCGGGTCCTTCAACTGCTGGAGACCCTCGTACGTCGCATATACAACATTCAAGATGTTATCCGTACCCAGCGATTTGGTCAGAATATCCCGGATGCCAGCGGCCTCCACGACAGCACGGACGCCACCGCCGGCAATGACACCGGTGCCCGGTGAGGCCGGCTTTAGAACCACGCGCGCCGCGGAGAACTGCGAGACAACCTCGTGAGGGATGGTGGTATTGACCATGGGTACGTCGATCATGTTCCTCTTGGCCCGTTCGATTCCCTTGCGGATCGCCTCAGGCACATCGCGCGCCTTACCTACTGCTACGCCAACGCGCCCATTATTATCGCCGACCACTACAACAACACGGAACGAGAACCGGCGGCCGCCCTTCTGCACCTTGGCAGTCCGAGCGATGTGTACGATCCGCTCATCCAATTCGTCGCGTCTGTCGTTTCTGTTCGCCATTACTGGACTGCTCCTTAAAAGCTCAGGCCGGCCTCGCGCGCGCCATCGGCGACCGCCTTGACCCGGCCGTGGTACTTGAAGCCCGCGCGATCAAACACAACCTGAGTGATGCCCTTCTCCATGGCGCGCCGCGCCACGACCTCGCCGACAACCTTGGCCCGATCTACCGGCTGTAAATCATCGATCCGCGTCTGCACCTCCGGATCCAACGTCGACGCTGAAGCCAACGTGTGGCCGGCGATATCATCAATGACTTGTGCGTAGATCTGTCTCGAGCTGCGAAACACATTGAGGCGGGGACGATCCAACGTCCCTCTCATATTGCGGCGCACCCGACGCTGTCTCCGTTTGCGAAGCTTATTCCTCGCTGCCATCCACAATTTCTCCAATATACTTTCGTTAAGACTCTCAGGGCAAAGTTTGTAGTAACGACTTCAGTCGTTCAGGCCCTAAGCCCCGATCTTACCCGCCTTGCCCGGCTTGCGGCGGACGTACTCATCGGCGTAGCGAACTCCTTTGCCCTTGTACGGCTCAGGGGGACGAACGGCACGTATCTTGGCAGAAAACTCGCCCACGACTTCCTTGTCTATTCCTTCGATCACAAGACCCTTCGCGCCACGCTCAATCGTAACCTCGATGCCATCAGGAAATTCGAGTTCGACTGGATGGGAGTAGCCAAGACTCAACACCAGAGTTCGACCCCGCGTCTCAGCACGATAGCCCACGCCCTCGATCAAGAGCCTTTTCCTAAACCCGTCCGATACGCCTTGCACCATGTTTGCAATCAGGGCGCGGGTTAGGCCATGAAGAGACCGATGCATTCGGTGATCGGTGGGACGATTCACCACAATGTGACCATCATCCATACGAATCTCGATGTCGGGGTGAAATGTTTTCGTCAGTTCACCGCGTGGCCCTTGAACCGTTACCCTGCTTTTTTTGATATCGACTGTCACCTGTTTGGGAATTTCTACAGGCATTTTCCCAACACGAGACATAGACAAACCCTCCTACCATCCTCACCAAACGTAACAAATGACCTCGCCACCGACCTCTTTGCGGCGCGCCTGACGCCCCGTAATGATACCGCGAGATGTGGACATGATCACAATCCCCATTCCACTCAGCACCCAGGGGATGTCATGGCGACCTTTGTAGATGCGCCGGCCCGGCTTGCTCACCCGCTTCATGCCGGTAATGACAGGCTCGTTCCCCTCCGCATACTTAGGCCACACCTGTAGCACCGCCTGAGGCTTCTCGTCGATGACCTGATAGTCGTTTATGAAGCCCTCCTCCTTCATGATGCGGGCAATAGCTACCTTAATGTTGGAAGACGGCATAGATACGAATGTGTGCCGGCGCTGCGTTGCATTTCGGATTCGCGTCAGCATATCCGCGATAGAATCTGTTACCACTGCCATTTCTGTCGCTCTCCTCAGCCGGTTCTCACCAACTAGACTTCTTAACGCCGGGAATCTTGCCTTCAAGGGCCAACTGTCGAAAACAGATCCGACACATGCCAAAACGTCGCATGTAGGCCCGTGGCCGGCCGCAAATCCTACACCGATTGCGGACACGCACCTTATACTTGCGTCTCTTCTCCCGAGCAATCATAGACTTCTTCGCCACAGTTCTGTTACCTGACCTTCCCTTTGCTTGATCCTAGCGCTCGCGGAACGGCATGCCCATCAACTGGAGCAGTCGCCAGCCTTCGTCATCGGTCTTCGCACTTGTCACGATTGTGATCTCCATCCCTCGTATCTTGTCGATGGAGTCATAGTCAATCTCGGGCCAGACCAACTGCTCGTGGAGGCCAAGCGTGTAATTGCCTCGACCATCAAACGCATTTGGCGACACGCCACGGAAGTCGCGTTGTCGAGCCAGCGCGATATTGAACAATCGCTCCAAAAAAGCATACATGCGTTCGCCCCGCAGCGTCACCTTGATCCCGATGGGCTGCCCCTCGCGCAACTTAAAGTTAGCGATTGATCTGCGCGCTCGTGTAACGACCGGCCGCTGACCAGTGATAGTCATTACATCTGTCGCGGCTGCATCCAACACCCGAGCATTCTGCAATGCCTCTCCGAGACCCACATTGAGGACGACTTTTTCAATTCGTGGCACTTGCATTACATTGCCATATGAGAAGTCCACCATCATTTGCGGGATGATTTCCTGGGAGTATCTTTCCTTCAAACGCGTCATGTCTGTTTATCCTAATCCATATGTGCGTCGCAGCGCTTACAGACCCGCACCTTGCCCCCATCCGGGGTGCCTTCGAAACCGACGCGTGTCCACTCATCACAACTCTGGCATACTGGCGCCACATTAGATAGATCGAGCGGCGCCTCAAGCTCGATGATGCCGGCCTGGACCGGCGTACGCCCTGCGGTAGGCGTCGGGCGCTGGTGCTTCTTGACAATATTCAACCCCTCGACAATCACACGATTCTGTTTAGGAAAAACCACACGTACCTTGCCGCGAAACCCGCGCTCATTGCCGCTGATTATCTCGACCTGATCGCCTTGTCGAACCCGATTCATCGTCGCTTGCTCCTACATTCCATATCGGACTCCGATTTGCTCATTCCGCAGTCGCAATGCTAAAGGACTTCCGGTGAGAGGGATACAATCTTCATGAATCCCTTCTCTCTCAACTCACGACCCACCGGCCCGAAGATTCGAGTTCCTCTCGGCTGCCCATAGTCATCGATGATGACGGCTGCATTCTCGTCAAACTTGATGTAGCTTCCATCAGAACGACCGTACTCCTTAGCCGTTCGCACAACGACTGCTCGCACAACGTCACCCTTTTTCACAGAGCCATGCGGCGTCGATTGCTTCACGGACGCGACTATGATATCACCCACGCTGGCATAGCGACGCCTGCTCCCCCCGAGCACCTTGATACATAGCAGCTCGCGCGCGCCGGTGTTATCCGCCACCCGAAGCCGGCTCTCCGTCTGAATCATGCCTCCGCTACCTCCGTGCGCTCGATCCACTCCACGATTCGAAAGCGCTTCTCCTTGCTCAGGGGCCGGCATTCCTCTATGCGCACCAGATCACCTACGCGCGCCTCGTTGTTCTCATCGTGGGCCTTATACTTCTTGTTACGCCGGATCACTTTGCCATATAACGGATGGCGCGTGGTAATTGCCACAGAGATAACCGCCGTTTTATCCATCTTGTCGCTCATAACACGCCCAACCAACTGCTTACGCGCCATCTGCTTCCTCCGCCATCTCCTGCTGCCGCAACCATTCCTCGTACATTTCCCACAGTTCGCGCTCGCGCAGGATGGTCTTCATGCGAGCAATGTCCTTTCGCACTTCCCGCATTCGCATCGGGTTGGGCAACTGCCCAATCCCGTGCTGTACCCTGAGATTCAGCATCTCTTCATAAGCTTCATCCAACTGGCTGAAAATCTCTGCATCCGACATATCGCGAAACTCATCCGGTTTCATCGATCAATCTCCTGCTAATCGGCCTAATCTCAAACGATTGAAGAATCCAGCCCAAACACGCGGTCACAGCGCAACCTCGTCTTTGGCCAGAAACTGAGTCTTCATCGGCAGCTTGTGACCTGCCAGGCGAAACGCCTCGCGAGCGACCGGCTCAGTGATGCCGGCAATCTCGAAAATGACGCGACCCGGCTTCACAACAGCCACGTAGTGATCCACCGCGCCCTTGCCACTACCCATTCGGGTCTCAGCCGGCTTCTGCGTCACAGGCTTATCCGGGAAAATGCGAATCCATAGCTTGCCGCCACGTTTCACATGGCGGACGATAGCTCGGCGTGCGGCTTCTATCTGCCGGCTGGTCACCCAGCTTGGCTCCACCGCCTGCAGAGCATAGTCACCGAACTCCACGTTTGAGCCCCGGTAGGCCTTACCGCGCATGCGTCCTCGGAACTGCTTGCGATACTTGAGTCGTTTAGGTTGCAACATAATCTTCTACTCCAACACCGGTTAACTTCGAAACTCAGAAGCAGTCAAGCCTTGACCGCCTAGCTTGAAGTCGCCGTCTCTTCCCTCGCGTGTTCCTGGCCGGGCAGCACCTCGCCCTTGTAAATCCAGACTTTGACGCCGATTCGTCCATACGTGGTCAGCGCCTCATCTTGGGCATAGTCAATATCGGCCCGCAGGGTATGTCGGGGAACCTGACCCTCGTTCACACCCTCTTTGCGGGCCATCTCTGAGCCAGATAGTCGACCCGCCACCTGGATCTTCACGCCCTCAGCTCCCTGGCGCATTGCACGACTGGCTGCCTGCTTCATAGCACGCCGGTGAGAAATTCGCCGTTCGATCTGCTCAACGATGCGCTCTGCGACGAGTGTGGCGTCCTTTTCGGCGTCATCTACTTCCTGAACGTCGATCCGAATCGTCTTACCCGTCAGACTCTCCAGCTTGCTGCGCAACTCCTTGACATTGGCCCCTTTACGTCCGATCACGATGCCAGGCTTCGCGGTATCAATGGTGACCGAGATCTGGTTGGGGAACCGGTTGATGAAGATGTCGGAAATACCGGCCCGGCCCATGTCCCTGTGAATCAAATCGCGAACAGCCAAGTCTTCATGCAATAGATCGGCGTATTCCTCACCTTCTGCGTACCACTTGGCTTTCCAGTCTTTGATTATGCCAAGCCGAAACCCATACGGGTGTACCTTGCGTCCCATAAGATCTCCTTGTCTGTTCCTAGACGTACTCGTACTCAGCCAGGACAACTGTGATATGGCTCGTGCGCTTGAGAATGGGCTTGAAACGCCCCCGTGCGCCGGCTCGTCCACGTTTCAGGGTTGGGCCGCCGTCTGCGTAGATCTTCGCAATATACAAGTCTTCACGCGCCAGTCCAAAATTCTCCTCCGCGTTGGCGACGGCCGATCGGATAACCTTAGCAACGTAGCGCGCCGCACGCTTCGGTGTAAAATCCAGAATCGCCAGTGCCTCGTCCACCTCTCGGTCTCGCACCAGGTCCAGCACCAGCCGAACCTTCTGAGACGAAACTGGGATGTATTTGGCACTTGCTCTTATTTCAAACTCCATGTTCCCCTACCTTGACATCCTGTTGGATTCTGGGTACTGGATATTGGATATTAGAATATCCAATACCCAATATCCAATATCCAAATCAGCGGCGCATGCGGGTCGTCTTCTCACCCTTCGCCCGGTGACCTCGATAGGTCCGCGTTGGCGCAAATTCCCCAAGCTTGTGGCCCACCATATTCTCAGTGACGTACACAGGCACGTGTCGCCGGCCATCATGGACAGCGATGGTATGCCCCACCATTTGCGGGAACACAGTCGAAGCTCGCGACCACGTCTTGATGACGCGTTTCTCGCCGGTCTCATTCATCCGTTCAATTTTCCGAAGCAGCTTCGGACTGCAATATGGCCCCTTTTTCAGTGATCTGGACATCTTTCGTAACCCCTATCCTCTGAGAGACGCGACGGCCCTTCGTGCGAACCCCTGTTCGGCACCTATCGCCGGCCACGTCGCCTCTTTCGTCGACGACGCACGATCATCTTGTCAGTCCGCTTGTTGCGGCGAGTCCTTTTGCCGAGGGCCGGCTTACCCCACGGCGTCTTCGGGCCGGGCAAGCCAATCGGTGATTTGCCCTCACCACCACCATGGGGGTGCGAACCCGGATCCATTGCCGAACCCCGAGTCGTGGGACGCCAGCCGAGCCACCGCTTCCGCCCGGCTTTGCCAAGCTTGATATTGCCATGATCTGCATTGCCCACCTGCCCCAGCGTGGCCACGCAACGAACATGCACCCGCCGCACCTCGCCAGACGGCAATCGCACCTGAGCGTAGTCACCCTCTTTGGCAAGCAACTGGGCAGAAGTTCCAGCCGACCGCACTAATTGCCCACCCCTGCCCGGCTCCAGCTCGATATTGTGTATCTGGGTTCCGACGGGGATATTCTCAATAGGCAAAGCATTGCCGATCTCGAGGTCAGCCTCCGGGCCGTTCGTCACCGTGTCCCCCACCTGCAAGCCCAAAGGAGCAATGATGTACCGCTTCTCGCCATCCGCATAGGTGAGCAACGCAATCCGTGCTGACCGATTCGGATCATACTCAATACTGTCAACCCGAGCCGGAATCCCCACCTTATCCCGCTTGAAATCAATTCGTCGATAGCGCCGTTTGTGACCACCACCACGATGCCGGACGCTAATCTTGCCATGACTACGTCCAGCCTTCTTCTTGAGAGGTTCAAGCAGAGATCGCTCCGGCTTCGTCCTGGTAATCTCCTCAAACGTTGCACCGGTCATGCCACGCCGGCCGGGCGACGTCGGTCTATATACCTTTATCCCCATTTTTTGAATCCTTCTAAACGCCCTCAAACAGCTCGATGGAGTCGCCAGGGGCGAGGGTCACTATAGCCTTTTTCCACGCCGGCGTGTGGCTCACTCGTCGCCCCCAACGCCGGGGTTTGCCCGCAACAATCATCGTGTTAACCTTCAACACTTCAACGTCGAATGCCTCTTCCACCGCATCACGGATCAACTGCTTGTTGGCCTTCATCACAACCTCGAAGGTGTACTGATTGTCGAAGTCTGCCAACATCATTGCTTTTTCGGTGATGATGGGACGCCTGATAACCTGAAATGGATGCATGATTACGCCACCTCTAACTGTGGTTCACCCCAGATGGTCTCGATGACCTCAAGCGCGGCCAGTGGGATAATTACATGATCGTATCCCAAGAGATCGCGAATGTTGAGGTACTGCGCCCGAAGTGTCTTGGCATAGGGGAGATTGCTGACTGACTTCTCCACTGCCATATTTTCATCTGCTAGCAGAATGACAACACTCCCGGCGGTGTCGGTTAGACGATCCAGGATCTCTGCCATTTCGCGAGTCCTGGGTTGCTCCAGGGCGAACTCATCTATCAACACGATCTGGCCGGCGCGATGCTTGGCCGACAAAGCTGACCGGAGAGCGAGCCGGCGCATCTTCTTCGGCATACGCTTCACGTATTTTCGCGGCTTGGGGCCAAAAGCCACGCCCCCGCCAACCCAGATCGGAGATCGAATGGACCCATGGCGCGCGCGCCCCGTTCCCTTCTGGCGCCAGGGTTTGCGACCACCACCACGGACTTCACCCCGTGTCTTTGTGCTATGTGTCCCTTGTCGGGCATGGGCCAACTGTCGTTCCAACGCCTGGTGCATGACACCCCGGTTGGGCTTGATACCAAAGACGTATTCTTGCAGATCGTATTCGCCAACCGCCTCGCCGGCCGTGTTATGGACTGTTACACGCATCATCGAAACTCCAGTCTGACCTTAGCTCTTCACCGCGTTCCGCACCAAGACGAGGCCGCCCCGCCTGCCAGGCACGCTGCCCTTGACGAGCAAGAGATTGCGTTTCGGATCTACGCGCACAACCTTCAGGCTTTGGACTGTCACTCGCTCGTTTCCCATGCGGCCGGCCATACGCATTCCCTTGAAAACGCGGCCGGGTGTAGAAGTGGCGCCAATGGAGCCCGGGGCACGATGCCGGTCCGACTGGCCATGAGTCTTTGGACCACCGCGAAATCCGTGGCGTTTGACCACGCCGGCGAACCCGCGTCCCTTCGATATGCCAGTCACATCTACGCGTTGGCCGGCTTCGAACATGCCCACATCCACCTGCTGCCCGACTTTATACTCACCCACATCATCCGTGCGAATCTCACGGAAGTAACGCAGCGGGGAGATTTTACCAAGGTGACCCCGCTGTGGCTTCTTGAGCTTTCGCTCCTCAATGCGCTCGAATCCGATCTGAACGGCAGCATAGCCATCCGTAGCCTCTGTCTTTACCTGTGTGACGTAGCAAGGACCGGCTTCGATGACCGTGACAGGTATCACTTCGCCACTATCATCGAAAACCTGGGTCATACCCACTTTCTTGCCCAGAATACCCTTCATTCTCTATGCACTCCCAGGGACTGCTGACGCACTGCCGCCGCACCATCCCTCATTCTACAGCTTGATCTCGATATCCACACCCGCCGGCAGGTTCAACCGCATCAGATTATCCAGCGTCTTGGAGCTAGGCTCGATAATGTCAATCAGTCGTTTGTGGGTGCGGATCTCGAACTGCTCACGTGAATCCTTGTCAATGAACGGCGACCGCATCACAGTAAACTTCTCGATTCGGGTTGGCAGCGGAACCGGGCCGGAGACGATAGCACCGGTGCGCTCTGCTTCCTCGACAATCTGATGCGCCGATTGATCGAGGACTCGATGATCATACGCCTTTAGTCGAATTCTTACCTTTTGCCGTGCCATGCATCCCTCCAGAAGAGAGCCGAGAGGAATTCCTCTCGGCTCACTTCTCTGCCATGTTATTCTACGATTTTGGTGAGAACGCCGGCGCCGACGGTGCGGCCACCCTCGCGGATGGCGAAGTGGG
>JBHHXF010000008.1:0-24555 GCA_046756905.1 Anaerolineae bacterium
ACCGGCGATATGTGGGCCTCACGAAACCGTAAGTGAGGGCGCAGGCCGGCGACGGTTTGCGACAACAGCCGCAACAGAGAGAAGACCTGTCTCCATAACCGACACTCAAATCGGGCATTCTATGCCGGGGTTCGAGGTCAGTGATGAGGGCAAGGGTGAAAGCTCGCCGGGAAGGCGAGGGTGCGTTAGGGCAACCGACGCACGCAGGCGAGTGCAACCACGGCAGCGAGGCGGGTGGGATGGGCTACCTCCACTCGATGGACAGCTCATTCCCGTCGCAGCGGTGACGGCGAGGTCGGGTAACACCCGACAAGCTAGGAGCCGCCAGGATTAATCCTGAGATAGATGGCGGAGTACACAGAATCGGGAGTATGAACTGCCTGCTTAAGAGACAGACAACGACTGGTTGGCGATGCGGGGTGGAGCAGAGGCAGCTCGCCAGGCTCATAACCTGGAGGTCACGGGTTCGAGTCCCGTCCCCGCTACCTGTGTCGTGTCTTATAAAGAAACCGGACAAGAAGCTGCCATAGGCAAAGGTTGCGCTTTGAGTCCAGTTACTGTATACTTAGGCCAGCCAGTAGTATTTGCTCGGCGACGTAGCTCAGATGGCAGAGCAAGGGACTCATAAGCCCTGGGTCGCTGGTTCAAGTCCAGCCGTCGCCACTGAATGATGCGGGGTGGAGCAGAGGCAGCTCGCCAGGCTCATAACCTGGAGGTCACGGGTTCGAGTCCCGTCCCCGCTACCTTAGAGTGCCTCCGTAGCTCAATTTGGCAGAGCAGCGGACTCTTAATCCGTTGGTTGGAGGTTCGAGTCCTCCCGGAGGTACTGACGCCAGTAGCCAGTAACCAGTGATCAGTAATCAGTGATCAGTAAAGAGTGACTGGAGTGGACCATCGCCGACTGATTACTGAATACTGAATACTGATTACTGAACTCTGAGGGGTCGTCTAATGGTAGGACAGCAGGTTCTGGCCCTGCCGGTCTAGGTTCGAGTCCTAGCCCCTCAGCCTGAAGCTCTTGATGAACGTCCATCAAGCTGTAGTAACCACTTCAGTGGTTCCCAAGCGGCTGAAGCCGCTACTACGAGCAGCTTTTCAACCAGGAGCGGTTACCCTAGCCTGGTAAGGGGGCGGCCTGCTAAGCCGTTGCGGGGGCAACTCCGTCGTGGGTTCGAATCCCACCCGCTCCGCCAAACAAGTTCGCGGGCGTAGTTCAGTGGTAGAACGTCTCCTTGCCAAGGAGAAGGTCGTCGGTTCGAATCCGATCGCCCGCTCCTTAACAAGCGATCAGAAACCAGGTTTTCTTGAGTGGATATCGGGAGCTCGAAGGGGAGCCGTCGCTACTCTTCCAGAGATTTCAATGATGGGCGAAAAAGCCTGGTTTCTCTTGGAAGCGCCGAGGTAGCTCAGCCTGGTAGAGCACTTGACTGAAAATCAAGGTGTCCCCAGTTCAAATCTGGGCCTCGGCACCAGCGGGCGTAGTTCAGTGGTAGAACGTCTCCTTGCCAAGGAGAAGGTCGTCGGTTCGAATCCGATCGCCCGCTCCTAACCGATCCGCGGTAGCTCAACAGGTAGAGCGTCCGGCTGTTAACCGGATGGTTGCTGGTTCGAGTCCAGCCCGCGGAGCCAGGGGGCGTAGTGTAGTGGTTAACATGCTGGCCTGTCAAGCCAGAGATCGCGGGTTCGAATCCCGTCGCTCCCGCCTAGCAAGGGGAGTTCGCTAGACCGGATTCCGCTGCAACATGTGGAGACCATAGCTCAATTGGTATGACATCTGATTGTGGCTCAGAAGAATGAGGGTTCGAGCCCTGTTGGTCTCCCCAGGGCAGTTAGCTCGGTCAGACAGATGGCTGGATAAGATGCCACCCTAGCTCAGTCGGTAGAGCAGCTCACTCGTAATGAGCAGGTCGCCGGTTCAAGTCCGGCGGGTGGCTTAATTTGAATACAGGCGGGTAGCTCAATTGGCAGAGCAGCGGTCTCCAAAACCGCAGGTTGCGGGTTCGAGTCCTGTCCCGCCTGCCAGCGGGTGTAGCTCAGTTGGTAGAGCATCAGCTTCCCAAGCTGAGGGTCGCGGGTTCGAATCCCGTCGCCCGCTTCTTTCGGGGCGTAGCGCAGTCCGGTAGCGCGCATCGTTCGGGACGATGAGGTCCCCGGTTCAAATCCGGGCGCCCCGACCATGATAATTGTCAATTGTGAATTGTCAATTGTGAATTGTTAACGCCATGTACATGGAGCACCACTCACTCTTGACCATTACAATTGTCAATTAACAATTGATAATTGACAATTATTCAGGCCCACGTAGCTCAGTCGGTAGAGCACTCGCATGGTAAGTGAGCGGTCGGCGGTTCGAGTCCGCCCGTGGGCTCTCTGGTCGCACGTCCAAACCAACGTGACATGTGGGATTTTGTGCTTTTCAGCCCTGTGGCCCAATCGGTAGAGGCACACGACTCAAGCTCGTGCAAGTGTCGGTTCGAATCCGACCAGGGTTATGCCGGCCCACAATGCGCTGGCCGGCAACAATGTGGTTTGGAAGAAAGACTTGGAGCCTGGGCCTGAAGTGGTCTGGGCTCTCTTCATTTACTGGGCTGGTTGGCCCTGGCAGAGCCGCACAGGAAGAACTGATTGGCGATGAACAACGTACTGGTGCTGAACGCAACCTATGAGCCGCTGAACGTGGTATCGGTTCGGCGGGCTGTGGTCCTTCTGCTCAAGGAGAAGGCCGAGTTAATCGAGGCGGCCGAGGCCCGATTGCGCGCTGAGCGCATAGAGGTCCCTGTGCCGTTGGTGATCCGATTGGTCACCTATGTCCGGGTACCGCGCCGGTTCAACCTGCCTGTTTCTCGCCGAACTGTCCTGTCGCGAGATGACTACACCTGTCAATACTGCGGCGCTCAGCCGGGCAAGAGTGAGCTGACCATGGACCACGTTTTGCCGCGGTCGCGGGGTGGTGATCATTCTTGGGAGAATGTGACAACAGCTTGCGGTCCGTGCAATCGACGCAAGGGCAACCGAACTCCGGTAGAGGCCGGCATGTCCCTGCGCCGGCAGCCCTACCGACCACGCTACATTGCCGTTGCACTCCTAGGTCGTGCCGACGTCCGTGAGGTGTGGGAGAAGTATCTCGGCTACGGCGGCTAGGGGGTAGCCAGCAACTTCAGGGGGACGGTGAGGTTTTCACCGTCCCCCTTTTTCTTCAACTTGGGGAAGGTGGACACGATATGTTGGAGCGCACCTCCGAGCATGAAATCCTCACCTCAGTGCTTTTTGCCGTCTCCGATGCAACCGGCGAGACCGCTCGTCACACGCTGCAGGTCGCTCTAACCCAGTTTCCCAATGCCAGGGTTGAAATCCAAACGCTCAGTGAAGTTCGGACACCGGCCCAAGTCGAGGCAGTTGTCACAGAGGCGGCTAAGCTCAATGCCGTGATTGCGCATACGCTGGTTGTTGGCGATAATCGCCGGCACATAGAGAAGGTCGCACGACAACAAGGTGTTCGCGTCGTCGATTTGATAGGGCCGCTGCTCGTACACTTGGAGGAGATCTTGGAGCAGCCAGCGATGGGCCGGCCTGGGTTGCTGGATAGCGAGTCCATCAAACGAGCGGAGGCCATGAGCTTCACGGTCAAACACGACGATGGGCAGCTTCCGCAGGATTTTCCGCTTGCCGATGTCGTTCTGATTGGCGCGTCACGCACCTCCAAGACTCCAATTAGCGTCTATCTCTCCTACCATGGCTGGCATGTGGCCAATCTACCCATCACACCGCAAACCTCACCTCCGAAAGAGATTTTTGAAATAGACCCAACCAAAGTTATTGGGCTGACCATAGAACCCGCCAGGCTCCAGATGCTCCGCCGAGTACGTGTGCGACATCTCGGTGTGAAGCTGCCAGACTACACTGACCTGTCCAGTATTCGACTGGAGCTAATGCACGTACTGGAAATGTGTCACGAGAACGGTTGGCGCGTCGTCAATGTGACCGATCGTTCGGTTGAGGAAGCGGCCGTGGAGATTATTAACCTGGTGGAGCAGCGATCCCGCTTCGCGTCGTACAGGTGAGATACGTCAGCCAAAGCGGCCCGTGATGTAGTCCTCCGTTCGGCGGTCGCGAGGGTTAGTGAAGATTTCTTCGCCGGGCCCGTGCTCCACCAATTCACCCGACAGCAGAAAGGCTGCCTTGTCACCGATTCGAGTCGCCTGCTGAATACTGTGTGGGACGATGACGACAACGTAGTCCTTCTTAATCTCGTGGAGCGATTCTTCCACCTTGAGCGTGGAAATCGGATCGAGGCCTGAGGCCGGCTCATCCAGCAAGATGACCTCCGGCTGCAACGCGAGGGTGCGCGCCAGACAGAGCCGCTGCTGCTGACCACCACTCAATGTAAATGCCGATCCGTCCAGGCGATCCTTCACCTCGTCCCACAGTGCAGCCTGACGAAGTGTCCGCTCTACAATGGCCTCAAGCTGTATTGTATTGTTCACCCCCCCCAACCGCGGACCGTATGTGATGTTGTCGCGGATAGAGCCCGGCAGCGGTGTCGGAAGAGCAAAGACCATCCCGACACGGCGCCGCAATTGCACCACGTCAACGCTCGGGTCGTAAATGTCCTCTTTGTCCAACAACACCCGGCCGTCGACCTGCACCCCATCAATCAGGTCATTCAGGCGATTGAGCGTGCGAAGCAGCGTCGATTTGCCACTGTGCGCCGGCCCAAAAATCGCCAAAATTTCGCCAGGGAAGATGTCGAGCGTTATGTCGTTAAGCGCCCGGTGGCCTTCGTAGTACACGCTCAGATCAACAATCCTGACCTTCGGCTCGAGGCTCGACGGATCGCCCCGCCGCGAAGGACCAATCACCCGAACACCTGCTCGATCGGTTTGCACCTCATTGTCCTGCGATATAGTTTTCGAGTTGCTGAATGAGCAGCTCCTGTTCAGAGATCACGGCCTTGACCACATCCCCGATAGAGATAATGCCGATCAACTGGTCATCTTCGAGTACTGGCAGATGTCGAATATGCTTGTCGGTCATCAACGCCATGCAGTCTCCGAGAGTCTGATCGGGGCGAATAGTGACCACCTTCGGTGTCATGATTTCCCTGACAGGGGTATTGATGGCCGAGTTACCCTTGAGAACCACCTTCCTGGCGTAGTCTCGTTCCGACATGATGCCGGCGATTCTCTCCCCCTCCAGTACTACCAAGGCACCAACCCCCTTCTCCGCCATGAGTTCAAGTGCCGCGTAGACAGTAGCATCGGGATCTATAGACCAGACGTCGTATCCTTTGCCTTCCAAGAGTTGCCTTACTCTCCTCACAACTGTACCTCCTGATATCTTCCATGAACCGTCAACCCACTCCTGTGGGGCACCAAGAAATGCCAGATGGCTAGCATGACCTTTGACCGAGTCGCCGGTAATCGCATAATTGAAATGATCGTAGGGAGTGGTCCCCCTCCAGCCACCTGTGCCGGTGCAGGCATCCAGACATCTGGCCAACCAGCCAACTATTTCGGAGCAGCTCTACCAAGGCCGGCGCGCCCGCACTCGTTGGCGAATGAGTGTCGCTATCAGCACCAGGGACAGCACGAAGCTCAGAAGTACCAGCGCTGTCCCGTACTGAATACCAACAGGCATGCCTGGCACCTGCGTCGAGATCACAAACAGATGATAGGGCAAGGCCATAGTTGGATCCATTGGTGAATGTGGCAAGCTAGGCAGGAAGAAGGCCGCCACCGTAAACAAGATCGGCGCTGTCTCGCCGGCTGCGCGCCCGAGGCCCAAGATCACCCCCGTGAGAATCCCCGGCAGCGCGTGCGGCAACACCTGATAGCGAACAGTTTGCCATTTTGTCGCGCCCAGTGATGCACTGACTGTCCGAAAAGCCCTGGGGACCGACGTGATCGCCTCCTCGGCGGTACTGATAATGATCGGCAGCGTCAGAATCGCCAGAGTCAGTGATCCGGCCACTATTGACGTTCCAAACTGCAAGAGCAGGACGAACAGACCTAGGCCGAACAAGCCATACACCACCGATGGGATGCCGGCCAGGTTGATAATTGCCAGTCGAATGAGACGTGTGGGCCAGGTGTCTCGGGCGTACTCTGCCAGATAAATAGCTGCACCAACACCCACCGGGATGCAAACGATAGCCGTTCCCAGAGTCAGCAAGATCGTGCCGATGATGGCCGGAAAAATGCCGCCGGCCTTCATTCCATCCTGTGGCATCGCCGTCAGAAACGTCCAGTCGATCACGCCGATGCCCTGCACCACAATGTACGCGACGACGAGCAATATCGGCGCCACTACGATGATAGTAGCCAGGCGCAGAAGTATGAAGACGACGCGTTGCACTCTCTCCGCCGGCATGCTACAGCACCCTCTTTTCCGCCCGTACTCCCTGGCGGAGGACGACCAATGAAGCGCCAGCGTTGATGATGAATGTCATGATGAACAGGATGATACCGACTGCAAACAGCACTTGGAAGTGCGTGCTGCCCTGCGCCACTTCTCCCATCTCGGCCGCAATGGTCGCAGTCATCGTTCGGATCGGGCGAAGGAATGCGGTCAGTTCTCTGGGCATCCGGGCAGCGTTGCCAGTGACCATCATCACTGCCATGGTCTCACCAATGGCACGCCCGATGCCCAACATCACCGCCGTGACGATTCCCGAGCGAGCCGCCGGCACTGTGACTCGCCAGATAGTCTGCCATTCGGTGGCGCCAAGCGCACGCGCCGCATCGCGGTACTCCTTGGGTACGGCATCCAACGCATCCTCGGCAACGCTGATGATGGTGGGCAGACTCATGTACGCCAGAATCAGAGAGCCAGTAAAGGCTGTGAGCCCGGTGGGGGCGCCCGTGTACCGGCGAATGAGCGGCGACACCACCAAGATACCTAGAAATCCCAGCACCACCGAAGGGATGCCAGCCAACACCTCGATGGCCGGCTTCAACACATCTCTCACCTGCCTCGGCGCAATCTCGCCGATGTATATTGCGCTGGCGATCCCCAATGGGAGGGCAATGGACGCCGCCCCCGCCGTGATGAGGAGCGAGCCCAATATCAATGGAGTTGTGCCGAAGAAGTCATAGGTCGGGTACCACCGCCGGCCAAACAGGTTAGTTAGCGACACCTCGAAAAAGGCCGGCAGTCCCTCGCGGACCAGAAAGAGGAATATGAGCAGAACGAAGATAACCGCCGAAATGCCGGCCGTGCGTATGAGACCCTCAATCAGCATCTCGTGCAGCAGTCGAGTCGGTGCAGCCTCGACGCGACGCTCATGAGATACATATCTCGCTGCCATCTAGTTCCCCTCCCAACAATCAACAGCCGTTAACCGCCGGATCATCCGCAAATCCCCTTTTTACTGCAGAGGTACGAAACCCACCTGCCTCACCAACGCCTGACCCTCAGCACTCAATATCCAATCCAGGTACACCTTGACGGCCCCCGTTGGTTCCCCGTTCGTGTACATGTAAAGATGGCGCGCAATTGGGTACAGCCCTTGATTCACAGTTTCGATGCTCGGGTCTACGAACGGTTCGCCCGGGGATTCTGCTACAGCAATCGTCTTCTGCCCTGGTGTAACATAGCCGAGTCCGTCGTAACCGATTGTGTTCGGGTTTTGCTCAATCTCGCGGCTGATAACCTCCGATGACAACAACAGCAGCGTCTCGGGCGAGAAAAGCGCATTCGGATCGCCGGCCCCCACCTGGACCACGTTTTCCAGGAAGAACACATAAGTGCCTGAATTGCTTTCCCGACTAAGAACTACGATGGGACGATCTTCGCCGCCCACTTCCTGCCAATTGGTGATTCTGCCGGTGAAAATGTCAGCAATTTGCTGAAAGGTCAATCGGTCGACGGGATTCTCAGGGTTTACGATCACGGCCAGGGCATCCCCAGCCACAACATGCTGGACTGGGTCGATGCCCCGCTCCTGGGCACGCTCGATCTCCTCTGGCTTCATTTCGCGCGAGGCATTGGCGATGTCAACAGTGCCATTGATGAGGGCTGCGATGCCTGTGCCCGAACCCCCGCCGTTTACTGAAATGCGTACATCGGGGTGTTCCTTCATGTAGGTTTCGGCCCAGAGTTGGGCTACCTGCAATAGGGTATCGGATCCCTTGTTCTCAATGGTCTGGATGGCCTGGCCAGTTGCTGCGCTGTCAGCCAGCGTTCCGCACCCGAGCACCGTGAAGGACAGCAGCAAAACAGCCAGACCCTTCGAGACCTGTGCTTGTGTAGGCATCAATGTCATTATAGTATCTTGTGCGTCATCTGGTCAACTTCAAAGCCTTGAAAGAACCCTTCCACCCCGCGGCCCGCTAGACAAAAACGCCCTCATGGTGTAAAGTGTAGTTGATATTTTTGCACGTAGCTGACAACGAGCAATTCAACTTGCATGGAACACCGACAAACGAGACACGTCGAAATAAAACAACCCGCTTCGGGTATTGAGCTATCCGGGATCGAACTGAAGATGGAAGTCATTGATTTTGACTTCTATTACGGCGACTTCCAGGCCCTGAAGCACATATCCTTACCCATCCTCGCTCGCCATATTACGGCGTTGATCGGCCCATCCGGCTGCGGGAAATCTACCTTCCTCCGAAGCCTTAACCGGATGAATGACACCATTCAAGGCGCGCGTGCGGAAGGGAAGATCCTTCTTGATCGCAAGAACATCTACGATCCCGATGTCAATGTAGTGGAGTTGCGCAGACGTGTGGGTATGGTGTTTCAGCGTCCTAACCCTTTCCCGCAGCCGATCTATGACAACGTGGCTTTTGGTCCTCGCGTGCTCGGCCTGCACGGGGATGTGAGCTTGGATGAACTCGTGGAGCAATCTTTGCGTCGTGCTGCCTTGTGGGATGAGGTGAAAGATCAGTTAGATCGCAATGCCTTGACCCTCGACGGTGGACAGCAGCAGAGGCTGTGCATCGCTCGCTGCATCGCTACCTCCCCGGAAGTGATCCTGATGGATGAGCCATGCTCGGCTCTGGATCCGGTAGCCACTCTTCAGATCGAGGACCTGATGCAGGTGCTGGCCGAGGATTACACAATCGTGATCGTGACTCACAACATGCAACAAGCAGCCCGAGTCAGCCAGCGGACAGGGTTCTTTTGGCTCGGCGAGTTGATCGAGGTTGGACCTACCGAGCAGATCTTCACCCGGCCACAAAAGAAACGAACTGAGGACTATATTACAGGACGCTTCGGATAACGCATAATTCGGTGCATAAGCCCGCAGCTTGCCTTTTGCGATCCGAGCTGAGATCAGCGATGTCTGCCTGGCTAGAACTGGTAGCGTAGCAACGCGCCAATGTCGCCGAGCGTTGCCAGTCGTGCCACATTGGAGTCGCCGGCCACGAAGACTACATCGGCGCCCTGTTCGTACACCTGGTCGATGATGTATGCCACGACATCATCAAAGTATTCCAGTTCACCCGAGCAGTATGGGCACTGGTCCTCTTCGCGCAGGATGACGTGGCCACAACTGACACACCGATATCCTGGCTCGGCAAACCCATCATTAACCAGCAAGGTCATTATTTGCCCGCGCTCCAGGGCCCGGATGGTCGCCTGGAGACCTGGCGCACCAAGTTTCTGAGCCGCAGATTCACTTTCCAGCCGCTCTAGCAGCAATTCTTGGGCCGCTTCTTCGGACTCTTCCAGCACTTGAATCGACTGTTGTTGAATCTTCTTGATGTTGGCCATCATCTCCATTGGGAAAGTGCCCACAACGCGGTCCCGCAGATATGGATGCAAGTAATCCTGAAACTGTGTTACCAACTCTTCCGTGCCACCTATGAGCAGCCGGCGAAATACGCCATCCTGATACAAGCGGAACAACTGATCTGCAGTGACCTTCAGGTGCTGAATGACCCGCTCATCGTGATATCGCTGTAGACGAGCCTGAGCCCATCCACCCTGATCGTGCCGGCCAGGAACCGGGCTAAAAACATCCGTCTGCTCCACAATCTCGTCAGCATGGAGCAGAAAGATACGTGACTTACCCTTGCCAATCAACACCGTGCAGATAGGCTTGTATCGTTCCAGCATCCGAAACAGAGGCTTCACATACGGCGCGTCTCCGATCTCTATGTGTTGGCCAATCCGATTGGGAAAGGTATACGTTTCCCACAATCCAGCACCAGCACTCGCAAACACCGCGACACCGCGTCCACCCCGCATTGCCTGTTCTCGCACAAAAGCCCGAATTCTCTCCTGATCGCGGGCTACGGACTCGACTCCATCGGTCGTCAGCTTGTCCTTTTCATCTTCCAATTGATGAAATAGATTCTTCAGCCGAATCAGGGAGCGATCCTGCTCCGGGCTGCGTGTATCTATGTTAAGGTAGAGGCTAATGACCGGGTGCTTATCACTCCGGTAATGCCCAAGTTCCTCCACCTCATGACGTGTCAGCATGTTGACCTCCTCAAATCTAAGCTGCAAGAGGGTGTGTCTATCGTACACGACGGTCGCCTCTATTATCAGTACCTGGGAAAATTCGCTCCAGGCGGGTCCGAGACCCGCCGATTTGACCGGTCACGGACCGGTCAAGAGCTAAAATTCTCATCTACTGATTATAGCGTAAAGTTGCACGGAAGTCGAAAACTGCCGGCTAACCCATGGCTTTTCCAGAATTTGCTACCGTACACTTTTGGATTCATGTCCAGCGAGCAATCATCCTGAGCCCTTCGATGAACTCAGGATGACTTTTGCTAGTCTCAGTAGATCCAATTTTGCTCTAGCTGGACCACAGTCCAGCGGCCAAAACGCGGACTGTGGTCCGCTTGGAGCTTGAAATTTGGATCTACCGAGTCTCGAAGACGAGAGATTCCCTCTTGACAGGCTCGGAAGGCGCCCGCTCGAAAAGTGTCCGGTAGTGAATTCCAGAACCTCAATCCTACCCAGGTAATCGCTTAAACATTACTGGTTGGCAACATTTGCTCGCTTGACCGCAGGAATTACTTGCGGCATACTTCATTGACATGAAGATTTCTCGTCAACTGCTTTGTTCGATATTGTTCCTGCTAGTTATCGGCGGCTGCACCAGTCCTCGGCCGACCACCATGCCGGCGCCCACCCCTCCTGCGCCCCCAACCGAGCCGCCCTCGGCTCCCACAGCAGCCCCACAGGCGACTGCCACCCAGCGGCCAGCAGCGACAGAAACTCCGCTGCCGGCAACGCCGACCACGCCGACCAGCGAAGAACCTACCCCTGGGCCCACCGCCACCAGACCGCCGGTCAGCCTGACACCTGCCCCCTTCGACCCCGCTGCGCTTAACCTGGACTTGGATCTAATAGCCGACAGCCTGAACGCCCCGGTCTACGTCACACATGCCGGCGATGGCTCAGGAAAGCTCTTCGTCGTCGAACAGCCCGGTACTATTCGCATCGTTACCAACGGGCAAGCCCACGCCGCCCCTTTTCTCGACATCCGGTCGATAGTCGGTTCTCGGGGCAACGAGCAAGGGCTGCTCAGCGTCGCTTTCCATCCTGACTTCGCCAACAACAGCCTCTTCTTCGTGAACTACACCGACCTCAACGGTGACACGGTCGTCGCTCGCTACTCCGCCAGCGACGACCCCGATCTGGCCGATCCCACCAGCGCCCGAACCATCCTGACCCTAGACCAACCGGCTGCAAACCACAACGGTGGCCTGCTCCTTTTCGGTCCTGATGGCTACCTGTACATCGGCACCGGCGATGGTGGGCGGGCCGGCGACCCCTGGGGCAATGCCCAGAACCCGCAGGTTCTCCTGGGCAAGATGCTGCGTCTGGACGTGGACGCCGGCGAGCCATACGCCATCCCGCCGGACAACCCCTTCACAGGCGAGCCGGCAGTGCGGGACGAAATATGGGCGCTTGGGCTGCGCAATCCCTGGCGCTACAGCTTCGACCGCGCCACCGGCGACCTATACATCGCCGATGTAGGCCAGAACAATTGGGAGGAGATCGATTTCCAGTCGGCGAAAAGCCCCGGGGGTGAGAACTACGGATGGAACCGCGCAGAGGGCTTCCATTGCTTTGCGCCGGCCATCAACTGCGACCAGAGTGAGTTATCACCGCCGGTAGTGGAATACGGCCACGACACGGGCTGCTCGGTGACGGGGGGCTACGTTTATCGGGGGTCTGCTTTCCCGGAGATGGCCGGTGTGTATTTGTATGGCGATTTCTGCAGTGGGCGCATCTGGGGGCTGTATCGGGATGGGACCGGCGAGTGGGCGACGACGGTGTTGTTGGATTCAGACCTCTCAATCAGTTCCTTCGGGGAGGACGAGACCGGCGAGCTGTACCTCACTAGCCTGGGTGATGGGCGGCTGTACCGGCTAGTAGCCAGCGACTAGCTTTGAGGAACGCCGACAAGAGATCAGCCTCCATCAGCCTGGAACCACCTGGCGCGGAGAAGCTCAAACATGCCACCCTGGCGGAAGTCAATCAGCGCGGAATCGATTTCTTTGAGCAGCCGCCGGCTGTCGGGACGTACCACGATGATGTAGCGCTCATCGGTGAGGGGTTCACCGACAACGTGCACGCTGCCGCCGGGCTGACCGATGTACCCCCAGGCGGAGACAGCATCTACCAGTGCAGCGTCAGCTAGGCCGGCCCTCAAGCCGTCCAGCGCAGCCATGGATGTCTCGAAGGGCACGATTTCAAGCCCGTCAACCCGCTTCGTCATCCGGCGCGCTTCCACATCGCCGCCTGATCCCCACTCCACGGCCAGGCGGCGGCCGGCCAGGTCCCCAACACCGGCGATGATCGCCTCCTCTTCGCGAACCACCAGCACCTGGCCGGCGTTGAAGTACGGCTCTGAGTAGGCGACGTCTTTGGTCAGCCGTGGGTCGTAGGGATAGGCGGAGATGATGGCGTCATACTGCTCCGTCAGCAGGCCATCGATGAGGCCGTCGAAGTGGATGGGCACAAGCTGGACCGTGACACCCCACCGCTCGGCCAGCGCGTGGGCCAGGTCCACGTCGTAGCCGGCAATCTGGCCGGCGTTGTCCACCTCGAAGGGCGGGAAGCTGGGATCCAACCCGACCCGCATTACCCCTGCCTGCTGAATCCGGGCCCAGGTTTCGTCCTCTTGCCGGCTTATCACGCCGCGAAGGGACAGGACAACCACAGCAAGCGTGGCTAGTCCCACCAAGGCAATCAGCCAACGACTGCCCCTTTCACCTGGCAAGGTCGATAACATGGGTCCAATTGTACATCAGAGGCCGATGAACGAACAATGCACGATTCACCGATCTGCTCGGTGTTGGTCGCCGGCGGGTCCGCAAACACCTTCTGCGGCTGATGGCGGGGTGGACTTTCACGCACTCTTGGGGTATACTATTATCGTACCTGGCCTACCTACTCCTCCATCGCAGCCGGCCTCTTCTGGGGTGATTGGCCAGCTCGCAGAGCGTGCGGTTCCCCTGTCCACTGGCCCTCGGGCATATCCTTCCCTGTCCCTTCCGAACAATGTCAAGCCGGCCAGGGGGGTGGACCATGGGTCGCCAACAGTTGGTCGGCCAGTTCATCGTAGAAGGCGACGAGGGTGGGCAGGGCTAACGGCTTGACCATAATGGGGAGGTCCTTGACCTTGTGAATGTGGCGCAGCATGCCGGCCAGATAGAACTCTGTCAACCCGAGATCCTTTTGCCTGGCCATGGGGATGAGCCGGTTGAGATCGTAGCCGCACTCATGAACGAGAAAATACAGATCGACGAAGTCCTTGGCATCGGCCCTGCCCAGAATCGCCGTGACCTTGTTGGCCGCAATGTCCACCAGGGAATCCACGATGACGCCCTCGCACCACCGCTTCTCGCCGAACTGGGTGCCCGGTTCCTGGACAAGGTCGGCTTTCAGGGTCTCACCGTCGGGAGCGGTCAGGTCAAGTCGCAGGAAGTGTGGCGAAAGGCGTCGCGCTCCGACCTCCCATCCCATCTCATCGCCGATCGTCAGCGCGGTGTCCTGTGCTGCATCCAGGGCTCCGTCCTCCAGCGTGAACAGGTCTACATCGTCGCTGAGCCGATGGTGCAGGTAGAATCCTGCCAGCGCGGTGCCGCCGGTCAAGAAGAATCGCTGACCGACGTCGTAGGCGAAGAAGTGGGTCAGAAACTCCTGCTGAAGAGGTGTGAGAATGCCGGGCTGCAGGCTGGGCGCCAGCTCCAACTCGTACGGGGGTTTTGATTCTTTCAGCGCCTGTGGGGCACGGTCGCGTGACCACACCTCCAGCGCGTGGGCCCACAGCTCCCGTTGGTGGGGCGTTCGGAAGTGCAGTTGATCGAAGTAGGTGCGGATGTCGTCCAGAGTGACGTAGGTCCAGATGTCGTCCCAGTGGGCAGAGTTGAGGATGCGGCTGATGACCCAGGCCTTGCGATACTCATCGTCGCCGGCCAGGATCTCGCGCACGTCCTCTTCGCTGAGATCGTAGTCCCAGAAGAAGTACACGCGCTTGCGCGCGGATGTTCGCCTCAACTGCCTGGATTCGTCCATTGTTACTTGTCAGCAACGTTGTTACTCAGCCACCCTACCGCAGGTTGCGATGCGCAATGGTCTTGCATTCGAAAAATGGCCTTGAGGCACCGGTTCTTGTCCAGAAAGGCTTCAACCTGCGGGAGGGTGAGTAGCTACCCGGCAACCAAGTATAACCGGGGCACACTGGTTGGTCAAATGACCAACGACGGATTTGCTGCCGGCTTGTAGCTTGACACTGTTGAATGAGCCATGCGTAGGCCCCTTCCCCCGGCCCCTCCCCCAAAATCTGGGGGAGGGGAGCTGAGTTCCCCGCTCTCCCAGGGTTGGGAGAGGGGGGCTAGGGGGGTGAGGGCCAGCTAGCGGCGTAATCTAACAATGTCAACGTAGTCACCCTTCTGCCAGATTGTCAAAATGTGAGACCTGAAACCGAAAGGCCCAGTCATAACGAACGAAGGAGGAACCAAAATGCGAACGTGGTTAACTGTGATTGGAATCGGGTTACTGATGGCGGTGACGCTGGCGCTCATCGCCGGCTCGGTGGCGGCCGGCCCGCCCGTTCAGTCCCCCGACTCGACGACGGCGGTGCTAGCCGGCCCGGTCGCCAGCAAGATCAGCTACCAGGGCCGGCTGACCGATGCCGGCGGCAACCCACTTAACGGAAACTACAACCTGGTCTTCCAACTGTGGGACGATGCGTCAGCCGGCAGCCAGGTGGGGAGCGACATCGTAAAGAACAACGTGCCGGTTAATCAGGGTCTCTTCACGACCGACCTGGACGTGCAGCACCTCGATTTCAATGGCCAGGCATTGTGGCTGCGGATACAGGTCAACGGCCAATGGCTCTCGCCCCGCCAGGAGTTGTTGCCCACGCCCTACGCCCTTAGCCTGCGGCCGGGCGCCCAGATTGGCGCCAACAACAGCGCGTCAGCTCTCGTGGTCGGAAACCTGGGCACCGGCACAGCTATCAGCGCCTCCAGCAGCCAGGGTTGGGGCCTGGACGTGTATAGCGGCGAGGATGTTGCTCTCTACGCCTCGGCCGGCACGATTCCTCTGATCCTCATCACAGGCAAGCAGGCCGTCGTAGCCTACGGCGAGGACAATGGCGTCATTGCCTGGGGTGGGCAGACCGGCGGCTCGTTCGAAGGCTCCACCGGCGTAAAGGGAACAGGAGGCACACGCGGTGTCCACGGCCTGACCGATAGCGACGCGGAGGGTGCTGCCGGCGTCTACGGAGAATCCACCAACATGCTAGCCGACGGCGTGCGCGGACAGGGTGCTCACGGCGTCCACGGCCTCGGCTTCACGGGCGTCTTCGGCGAGGGGGATGTGGGCGTCAGCGGAAACGGAATAGTCGGTGTCAGCGGCGAAAGCGGGAGCAATGGCGGCTCTGGCGTGGTAGGAACGGCCACCGGTCTCGATGGCAAGGGCGTGCAGGGTGTCGCGGACTTCGGTACGGGTGTGCTTGGCACCGGCGAGACCGGCGTGAAGGGCACCAGCGCAGTGGGCCCGGGTGTGCTGGGAGAAGGTTCCGTCGGTGTGCAAGGAGACGGGCAAGCGGCTGAGGGTGTGATGGGCACCAGCCAGAGCACCTATGGCGTGACGGGCGAAGGCCCGCTGGGCGGCGTGAAGGGCACCAGCACCGGCGGCGACGGAGTCGAGGGCCGCAGCCAATCCGGCTCCGGCGTCATCGGCGTAAGCACCGCCGGTGATGGCGTGGTTGGCAACAGCCAGACCGGCGTTGCCGTCTTCGGTAACAGCGGCGGTGAGGCAGCCATAAAGGGGGAGGGTCCGAAAGGAGTGTTCGGCGTCAGCAGCGCCGATTTCGGAGAGGGTGTCCATGGGAACGGCACAGGGAGCAGCACGGAAGGCGTTCTGGGCACAAGCACCCACGGTGTCGGCGTGTGGGGCGTGACCGGCGCAACCTGGGGGCTTGGCACGCCTCAGAGCCTGTGGGTCGAGGGGTCCTGCACTGGTTGCACCATCGCTTACGTGGCCCAGAACGGGGATGCTATCTCACTTCAGGTAGGCGATGTGGTGTCGATTGACGGCATTGCGCCACCTCTGAAGGGACAGCAGACGCCCGTTCTATACGTGCAGCGAGCGACGGCTGCTGGCGGGGGTTTCCTCGGCGTCGTCCAGGCTCGGGCAGCCGTTGAGGAAGTTCCGGCCTACGCCGGTGACGCTACCCAGGCCGAAACGATCCAGATGCCTGGCGCGGCTCCGGGTGACGTGGCCCCGGGCGAGTACCTGTTCGTTGTTGTGCAGGGTCTCGTTCAAGTTCGCGCCGATGCGTCGTCGAGCGCGATCCAGGCCGGCGATCCGCTGGGACTGGTCAGCG
Source organism: Anaerolineae bacterium (assembly GCA_046756905.1). Taxonomy (GTDB): domain Bacteria; phylum Chloroflexota; class Anaerolineae; order Epilineales; family JAANWY01; genus JBHHTZ01. Next base: position 16,814 of record JBHHXF010000008.1, read on the forward strand.
CAGCCGGCCTGGCCCAGAAGCTAGATCAACGCGCTGCAGCCCCAACGCTAGGACGCGCGCTGGAGCCGCTGGCCAAGGGCGCCGGCCTCATCTGGGTGTTGGTCCTCGGGCGATAAAGGGATGAGGTCAGGCAAAAATGAACCAACGACTTGTCCACCAAGCCCACCGAATGAATTCGGTGTCTTCTAGTGCGAAACCCGTTGAAACGGGTTCGGATCGACGCGAAACGCATTTCAATGCGTTTTCTGTATCAGGCCGCGAATTCATTCGTGGCCAGATACGGCGTGGGCGCTTGCTCGTTGCGTTGCTCCTGGCGGCCGGCACGATGGTCCTTTGGGCGACCGGCGCTTCGACGGAGTTTACCCTGAGCAGGGCCGAAGGGCTCAGCACAGACTTCGATCTCTCGTGGTACACCATCGCCGGCGGGGGCAGTCACGCCACATCGCCGGAGTATGCCCTGGACAGCTCCATCGGGCAGCCGGCCACCGGCGAGATGGGCGGCGCCAGCTACCAGTTGGGCGCCGGCTTCTGGCCGGGCATGGGTGCGCCGGCCACGCCGCCGACCCTGGTCGTCACCTCCACCGACGACACCGACGACGGCACGTGCGACGCGACCCACTGCTCGCTGCGGGAGGCCCTGTCCGCCGCCGGCAGCCCGGGGCCCGACACGATCATCTTCAACATTCTCACGTCGGACCCCGGCTACGACCCGACAACAGGTGTCTGGACCATCCAGCCGACCAGTGGCTACGACGTCCCGTCGGACACAACCGTTGACGGAACGATCAATCCAGTGCTCGCCAGCGTCGGGCTCTTCCCAAGACCGGGGATCGAGCTCGATGGGACCACCCTGGCTCAGTTAGGCATCGTAGGTCTTCGGTTGGATGACAATGTCACGCTGCGCGGTCTGGTCGTGAATCATTTCCAGTACGGCGTCTGGGCTGAAGGCACCAATGTGACCATCGAAGGCTGCTACATCGGCACTGATGCCACAGGCACGTCGGCCAAGCCAAACGGAGTAGATGGGATCCTCGTCATCAGGGCAACAGGCGTGGTCATTCAAGACAACTTGATCTCAGGAAACACCCGGAACGGAATTCGCCTGGCAGACGAGACCACCGCCGGCAACACGGTGCGCAACAACCGCATCGGCGTCACGGTGGATGGCGCGGCGTCCCTGCCCAACGGGGGCGACGGTGTCCGCCTGCACGCCGAGGCTCACAACAACACCATCGGGCCGGGCAACCTCATCGCCTTCAACAGTTCGGACGGTGTTGAGGTGGACGGGGCCGGCACGCGGGGCAACACGATCAGCAGCAATCAGGTTCGTAGCAACACAGGTAAGGGTATCCGGCTCGCAAACGGGGGAAACGACGGCCTGGCGGCGCCGGCCATCACCTCGGCCTCAGCCACGCAGATTTCAGGCACGGCTTGCCCCAACTGCACGATTGAGGTCTTCTCCGACGCGGAGGACGAGGGGGCGGCCTACGAGGGGACCACGACGGCGGACGGGGCCGGCAACTGGACGTTCAACAAGCCGGCTGGGCTGGCCGGCCCGAACGTCACCGCCACGGCCACGGACGGGGCCGGCAACACCTCGGAGTTCTCGACGCCCGTAAGCCTGGTGCCGGCGACGCCGACGGCGACAGGTACACCACCAACGACGGTCACGCCGACCGTGACCGCGACAGTTTCGCCTTCGGCGACGCCGGAACCAGATCACTACCTGTACCTGCCGCTGGTGCGCAGGAGCAACTGACGGCTACCTGTCGACCGGTCGATTGCTCACGAACGTCCGCACTCTTGCAGCGGGCGGAGATTCCTACGCGGAGGTAAGGTTAGCGCCGTCGGTCGAGTAGCAGAGCGTACGCTTCGACAGGCTCAGCACGGCGTCGAGACCACGGCGCGGCTCCCGCAATGCTCGTATGGCGATTAGAGCCGCTCGCTTGGCCTCGATACGGCCGTGCGCTTCGCTTCGGCCTACTCGACCGGCGCTCGCTCCCTGATTTGCAGCGTATTGGCACCAGGAGGGGAATGATGAGATCAGGATACTTCGCTGTTGTGATTGTGTTGCTGGCTTGCCTGCTGATTGTGCTGGCCCTGGCAGTCGGCACGTCGGCCAATGCGCTGGCCGACTTCGATCTGTGGTGGCACACCATCGCCGGCGGCGGTGGCCATTCCTCGTCGGCAGACTACGCTCTGGACGGCAGCATCGGCCAGCCGGCGACCGGCGCGCTGAGCGGCACAGGCTACCGCCTCAGCGCCGGCTTCTGGCCTGGGGCTGGCCAAGAGCCGGCCATGCCTACCGCTACACCGACGGCCACGAGCGGGCCTCCCATCACGCCTTCAACCACGAGTGGGCCTTCCACCACGCCTTCAGCCACGCGCACCCCCTCCGCGACGCCAACTGGGACTGCGCCAAGCACACCTGCGCCCACGGCGACCGCCACGAGCACGACTAGTCCACCCCCCGATGAGGTCTGGACCCAGGTCTCCAGGGGGATATACGGCGGCTACATCAGGGCCATCGTTCACTCGCCGAACTACGCCAGTGATCATACCCTCTTCGCCGGGGCTAGATTTGGTGGCGTGTTCAAGTCCACAGATGGCGGCAGTTCCTGGAAGGCTGTCAACAACGGACTCACCAATCTGGGTGTGGAAGCAGTGGCCGTCTCGCCCAGCTATGCCGGCGACCGCACGCTGTTCGCCGCGGCCTATTCGGTATACAGGTCTACGGATGGCGGCGAGTCGTGGACTGTGGCCGGCGCCGGGCCGTCCCGCAGCGTTCAGGCGCTAGCGGTGTCGCCGAACTACGCCAGTGACCGCAACCTTTTCGCCGGCACGAGCGGCGCTGGCGTGTACAAATCCACGGACGGCGGGAATACCTGGATCAGCTCAGGCATCGCCGGCCAGACGGTGTACGCTCTCGCCATCTCGCCGAACTACGCCAGCGACCGCACCGTGTTCGCCGGCACCAACGGCGGGGGCATCTTCAAGTCCACCGACGGGGGTGCTTCGTGGAACGGCGTGAATAGCGGGCTATCCAACCTGAAGGTGTACGCGCTGGCCCTGTCGCCGGGCTACGCGTCCGACCGGACCCTGTTCGCCGGCACCGATGGCGGCGGCGTTTTCAAGTCTGTCAATGGCGGCAGTTCCTGGAGCGCGACAGGCAGCAGCTCTCCGAACGTGCGCGCGCTGGCCCTCTCACCGGGCTACACGTCCGACCATACGCTCTTTGCCGGCGCCTGGTGCGGCGGGGTCTACAAGTCTACCGACAGCGGCAGTTCCTGGACTGCGGTCAGCACTGGACTCACGCAGCAGTGCGTGTGGGCCGTGGCTCCTTCACCCGCATATTCCAGTGACCGGACGGTCTTCACCGGCACCTGGGGGCACGCCGTCTTCAAATCCACCGACGGCGGGAGCACCTGGAGTACCGCCCGGCACGGGCTCACGGCCATCCCGATATTCACGTTGGCCTTCTCGCCGGCCTACGCCAGTGACGGCACCCTCTTTGCCGGCGCTGAGTCACAGGGCGTGTTCAAGTCAACGAGTGGAGGAAGCACGTGGAGGGCAGCCAACAGCGGGATCTCTTCCCAGCTCGTGCGGGACTTGGCCGTATCGCCTAACTTCGCCAGCGACAACACGCTCTTTGTGGGGACCAACATCGGCGGTGTCTCCAGGTCTACGGACAGAGGCAATTCCTGGAGCGCCGTCAACAGTGGCCTCACCGACCAGAATGTGGAGGCGCTGGCCATATCGCCAGGGTACGCTGCCGACCGAACCCTGTTCGCCGGAGCGTTCGCTGGGGGAATCTTCAAGACAACTGACGGTGGCGGTTCGTGGGGCGCGGCCAATTCGGGTTTGACCGATCTAGACATCCGGGCCCTGGCCATCTCGCCGGCCTATTTGTCAGACGGCACACTTTTTACTGGCACAGAAGGCGGGGGCGTCTTCAGGACGACGAATGGCGGGGCATCGTGGAGCGCGGTGAACACAGGGCTGACCGAGCTGAATATCCAGGCTGTAGCCATGTCTCCCAACTTCACCATTGATCGGACGGTCTACGCCGGGACGACTAATGGGGTCTTCAAGTCCACGAATGGAGGCAATTCGTGGAGTGAGATCAGCACGGGGTTGTCGGCGCGGTACATTCAAGCCCTGGCCATCTCGTCGGGGTTCGCGAGCGATCGGACGCTGTACGCCGGCACCTGGCTCGGCGGAGTGTTCAAGTCCACCGATGGTGGCGGCTCGTGGAGCGCCATGAACGCCGGCCTCGGGAACCTGTGGGTGGAGGTCCTGGCCCTGTCACCAGCCAGCCCGCAGACCCTGTTCGCCGGCACATGGGCCAGCGGTGTCTGGCGGCACGGCGAACCTCGGCCGTTCCACAGAATCTACCTGCCGCTGGTGCTGAGGAACGACTGAAAAGAGTTTGTAGTAAGCCACGCAGCGGAGCGGAGTGGCGTCGGTTTGTAGTAAGCCACGTAGCGGAGCGGAGTGGCGTCGGTTTGTAGTAAGCCACGCAGCGGAGCGGAGTGGCGTGGCGTAAGAACGGCACTCCACTTCGTTGCGTGCCTTACTACGAACGGCCTCTCTACGAACGGATCAAAGGAGGAATTTCCGATGAAGAGCAAGCTTATCCTGGCCGTTGTGTTGAGCCTGGGGCTATTCCTGACCCTGAGCAGAAGTTTGGCCGATCTTTCACACGTGGCACAGGCCTGGAGCCCGGCCCTTCAAGGAGGCGTGAGCCTGCATGCGGCCGCCGGCACGGGCTTCACGTACCAGGGCCGGCTCACCGACGGCGGAAACCCCACCAACGCCACCTACGACTTCGAGTTCAAGCTGTATGACGCCGCCACGAGCGGCGGTCTGATCGGAATGGTGACCCTGGCCGACATCACTGTGAGCGATGGGCTGTTCAGCGTGGTGCTGGACTTCGGCAGTGGAGCGTTCAATGGCGAGGCACGCTGGCTGGAGGTGGGAGTCCGGCCAGGGAGCAATACGGACGCCTACACCGCCCTCACCCCGCGCCAGGCCATCACGCCGGCCCCGTACGCGCTGGCTCTGCCCGGCTTGCGGACGGAACAGAACGTCGCCAGCCCCAACGTCATCGGCGGCTACAGCGGAAACAGCGTGGCCGGCGGTGTAGGAGGCGCCACCATCGGAGGTGGGGGGTTCAGCGGCTCGGAAAACCAGGCCCCTGCGAATTACGCCGTCGTCGGCGGGGGCGCATCCAACACCGCCTATGGCGACTACGCCACCGTGGACGGAGGCTCCGCGAACCTGGCCGGCGCCTACGCCACGGTCGGTGGGGGATTCAGCAACAACGCCAGCGGCGCGGCCGCCACCGTCGGCGGGGGCGATCAGAACGTAGCGGCCGGCGCCAATGGAACGATAGGCGGGGGCTCGCGCAACACGGCTGACGGCGACTTCGCCACCATCGCCGGCGGCGGGCCGGCGGACCTAGACTTCCCCGATACCACCAATAACCGCGTGACCGACGGCTACGGCGCCATCGGCGGTGGAGGCGCTAATCGAGCGGGCGATGGGGATGGAGACCGGACGAACGCCACTTTCGCCACTGTGGGCGGCGGAGCCCGTAACACTGCCGGCGGCGAATATGCCACCGTTGGCGGGGGGGATCAGAACATCGCTGACGGCGAGAACGCCACCATCGCCGGCGGCGTCGGTAACGCCGCTAGCGGTTACGCTGCCAGTGTCGGTGGGGGCCTGGACAACGAAGTGACGGCCGACTTTGCCACTATTGCCGGCGGCGGCAGGACGGATGTCACCGATCCGAATACAGGCAACAGCGTCACCGACAACCACGGAACCATCGGAGGTGGGGGTGAAAATCTAGCCGGCAACGATGATGAGGACCAGACGAACGCCACTTCCGCCACCGTGGGCGGGGGCGCCCGCAACACCGCCAGCGGCAGTTCTGCCACCGTTGGTGGGGGCTGGAACAACCTCGCCACCGGCAGTTCTTCCACCATCGGCGGGGGTTCCAGTAACGAGGCCGTGGGCAGCGTTGCCACGGTCGGCGGGGGCTACGACAACCACGCTACCGGCGCGTCTGCAACGGTCGGTGGGGGCTCCAGCAACACGGCCAACGACGCGGCCGCCACCGTCGGTGGGGGCTTCAACAGCGTCGCCACCGGCAATTCTTCCACCGTAGCCGGGGGGAGCCACAACTCTGCCAGCGGCGACTTTGCCACCGTACCTGGAGGCCAGTCCAACTCCGCTATCGGCGACTGGAGTCTTGCCGCCGGCCGCCAGGCCGCAGCCAGCCATCAGGGGGCCTTCGTGTGGGCCGACTCCACCGACGCACCCTTTACTTCCGGGAAAGCCGACGAATTCGCGGTCCGCGCCGCCGGCGGCGTGCAGTTCTTCGGCAGCGAATTCACGATACATGATCGGGCTGGACAGATCGTCTTCAGGGTTGACGAAACGGGAACCAAAGAACTCTCGCTCGATTTTTTCGAATGGAGCCGCAATGTCACGGGGTCCTATTCTGCAACCGATCTACTCGGAGATTTCAACTTCTGTGTCTTGAGCAAAGTCTCAACCCATGGCGACGATAGTGAGTGCTGGGTCTATTTGCAGGATGGACTGTGGTATCTTTACACCTCGCACAATGACGGTGGTGCTTGCTGGGTAAGGTGCTTCTAGGTAACACCGATACTTCGCTTTAAACGTATTCTGTCATGTCCAGCGTAGCCAGTATGAGAGGGGAAACATGATGCGTATACGACTAGCCACCACGTTGATTGTCTTCTTGGCTGCTGTATCACTGCTGTCAGTGGCCGGCTCATCCGTGGGCCAGGCCACCTACAGTGCAGTCGAGCCGGCTCAGACCACTGTCACCCTGCCCGCCATCGCCGACGCGACGGTCAAGAGCTGGCAACCAGACACCAACATTGGTGGCGACGACGTCCTGGAGCTTTCATACAGCACCGTCGACGTTCCTCGTGAAGCCGTCACCCTCCTGCGCTTCGACATGGCCTCGGCCCTGCCGGCCAACGCCATCATAGACTCGGTGACCCTCCAACTCTTCCTCGAGGGCGCCGCTGGCGCCAACCCTATCCCTGTCGCCGCGTATTTCGTCACCAGCAGTTGGGCCGAGGGCAGCGTGACCTGGAACACATTTCCGACCGCGAACCCTGTCGGAATCATCGCACAAGTGGATGCCAGCCCCGGCAGCTACAAGTCGTGGGATGTGACGAGCTACGCCCAAGCGTGGCATAGTGGTTCAAATAATGGACTGTATCTCCGTGGGCCTACAGACGGAACCTTCTACCAGCGGTTCTTCGAGAGCCGCGAGCATAATGAAAGTGTACCGCGCTTGGTGGTGACATACCATATCCCCTGTCCCACCGACGCCTTTGAGCCGAACGACAGTTTCGAGCAGGCGGCAGAGGGCGCATGGATCAACCCAGGAGAGGAGAACACCGCCTACATTTGCGGGAGTGGGGACGTGGACTACTTCGCGTTCAGCGCCACTGCTGGGCAGGCGATCATGATTGATCTGTATGGCGCCGTGGACAATCTACCAGATGACTTTGATCTTGAACTGTACAACCCAGGGCAGGGTGTTGTGGCGATCTCGAACAACGGTGGTACAACTCCTGAGCAAATCGTCCACACGGCGGAGCAGTCGGGGACCTGGTACGTGCACGTCTACGGCTACCTGGGCGCGTACAGTGCCGTGGATCCGTACAACCTGTTCGTCACCCTGAGCGCCA
>JBHHXF010000009.1:0-23494 GCA_046756905.1 Anaerolineae bacterium
GCCGGAGCCGAGTCGCCCGTACCCGAATTATTTTCTCAAGGTTCATAAACGGGTTTCGTAGTATCAGGCGGGCAATTCATTGCTCGCCTCGCCGCGAAGGCTGATCTGAGTGGTTTCATAGGTCCCAACAGATTTTGGTCACACTCAGATTAATCTGCTGTCGCAGGCGGTGAAGGCGACGTCGGATGACGAGGCGGGGGAACTGGCCGGCCAGTTTCTGGCGCAGCGCAACCGGCGACGGAATGAGCAGGGATTAGAACCGGCGTTGACCAATTACGAGCGCCGGCTTGAGTGGCTGGAGGGGCTGGCCAAGTACGTGGAACTGGCGATCTGGCGCGAGGCGTCCAGCACGCCAGGTTACGAACCGCTGCCGGCGATGCTCGCCGACCCCTATTTCAAATCGTACGCCACATTTGATCAACACTGGTCACAGGAAATGGGGCAGATGAAGCGGCAAGCCACTCGCGACGGTGAGGTACGCTTCTACTACACCGGCATGGCCCAGGGCGTCCTTCTCGACCGACTGATGCCAGATTGGAAGACACGTATCCTGGTCGAGGATGTGTGGCTTGAGGATTTGCTGGCCCAATAGCCTAAGGCTAGCCGGCTACTTCGATAGCACCTGCGTGGCGTAACCCTCCATCTGATCTCGGGTCATCAGGCCCCGATGCTGAAAACGCACGATCCCCTCTGCGTCGATGAAGTAGCTGGTCGGCAGCGCGACAACGCGGTACAAGTTGAAAATCTCGCCCGACGAGTCGATCACGGGCTGGAAGGACAGGCCCATTTCTTGGAAATACTGCCGGACGGCTTCCGCCGACTCCTGCTGATCCACGGCGATGACCGTGAAGCCCTGGTCCTTGTACTTCTGATAGAGGTTTTCGATGTCCGGCATCTCGATCTTACAGGGCGGACACCAGGTCGCCCAGAAGTTTATCAGGACTGGCCGGCCACGCAAGTCACTGAGAGTGACAGTCTCCCCATCCGGGGTGGGCAGCGTGAAGTCCGGGGCCGGCTCGCCGATCTTGGCTGCGCGGCGTGCGCCTGTCGTCCCCAGGCGGATTTCCACGTTGGCCTGAGTCTGCAGGGTATTCGACCAGTTCCGGGCCGCCGCCTCCTGAGCCTCCGGCGGCACATTAGCCGCCACCACATTGCTGACATAGGCGCTGATGGCAATCTGGCGACGGATCCACTCCTGGAGGACGCTGCGGTCCAGGCTAGCTTGTGCTAACGCGGTCTGGAGTTCAGCGTCAGTGAAGCCGGCCTGGGCCTCAATCGCACCGATTTGAGCTTCCACCTGCTCCAATGATACCGAAAAGCCAGCGCTCGCGGCCTCTCGATACTTCAAACGATCCGCAATCACCTGATTGAGGATGTCGAAATCGTTGGGAGGGTTGGCCGGCGGTCTACCTTGCGTTAGCGTACTCATGGTGACAAACAGCGTCAGCTCATCCGCCAATTCTTGTTGGGTGATGGACTGACCGTTCACGACGGCCACCACGCCGCCCCCACCAAAGAATCGCCGTTGGAGAAGGAAGCCTGTGCCAACAATGACGAGCACGACGACCAGACCCGCCAGCGACCCCAGGAGCAGGCTCCTGTTGCCCGAGGACTTACCTGTGGCCGCCGAGCGCGGGCGAGCAGAGCGACCCTCCCTGTCTTTTACGTCGATCTGGATCCACTTCGGCATCAGTCTTGTTTTCCTCTTTTGGGCGTTAGTCATCGTTTCGGCCACTTGGAGCGCAATTTGGTAAATTGCGCCTGGCAAGTTGCCAACTTGCCCTACATTTTTCGCTTATATGGCCCAAACGATTACCAAGGCCCCCTTTTGCAGTGTCGTCCTTTTCACGTGAAACACGCCCTGCGGATAATATTGCGTGGTCTAACCGATCAATCCTAATAGAAAACGGGTGAAACGTCAAAGAGATACGTGCAACGACCCGCTGTGGACACGCAGACATTTTGAAAGGGCAATAAGAGAGGCGGATTTGGGCCTGGCATCGAGCACATAACAGAGTTACCCACGGGAGAGACGGCCTCTCCCGCAATTAAGCAAACGGTTGCCCGGCTCTCGCAACCCCCTTTCGAAATGTCTGTTGCGGCCGCGGCCTCGCGGCCTCGTTCTCCTTGACAGATTCCCAAAAGGTTGCTACTATTATGTATCCTAGCGGCTGGTATCACCCCGAACGAGGTCGTGTGCGGCTAGACGGGCAAGATATCACCCACTACCCGGCTCACCGTATTGCTTCCTTAAGTATTGAGCGTACCTTTCAAAATATTGCCCTCCTCAAGGAAATGAGCGTTCTTGACAATATTATGAGCGGCGCCCACGTGCTCATGCGCTCCAATTCCCCCGCTTGTGGCCTCTACTGGGGATTTGCTCAAAAAGGAAGAAGTTCACTTCAGAGAGATAGTCGAAGATATCATCGATTCTCTGGAGATAGAGCAGATCAGAAAGGTGCCGGCCGGCACGCTTTCGACGGGGATCCAGCGGCGTGTTGAGCTGGGACGGGCCCTGGCCATGCAGCTAAAGCCCCTGTTCTTGGATGAACCCATGGCCGGTCTGAACGTCGAGGAAAAAGAAGACATGGCCAGGTTCATCCTGGATGTCAATGAAGAGCGGAACATCCTGGTTGTCCTAATCGCGCACGATATGGGTGTGGTCAACGGAACAGTTAAGGCACAAAAAGCGTAAGCAGTGAGGTGAGGGTCAAGATGACGGCGGAGCACCCCAATACTGTTCCCAAGCTCCTGCTTCGGAATGCCAGAAAATGGCCCCAGAAAACGGCCATCAGAGAGAAAGACTACGGTGTCTGGCAGTCCTATACATGGTCCGATTCCCTCAGAAACGTGAGAGATTTCGCGCTGGGGTTGAGAGCCCTCGGTTTCGCGCCCGGGGACACCCTGGGGATCGTCGGCGACAACCGTCCCCAACTTTACTGGGCCATGGCAGCAGCGCAGAGCCTCCGTGGTATCCCGGTGCCCCTTTATCAGGATTCCATCGCCGACGAAATCGAGTACGTGCTCAACCACGCCGAGACCAGGATCGTCGTTGCCGAAGATCAAGAGCAGGTTGACAAGATTCTGGAAATCAAAGACCGACTTCCCGGGCTCGAAAAGATCATTTACGACGACCCCCGTGGGATGCGGAACTATGACCTGCCCTTTCTGTTCAGTTTCGTCCGGGTTCAGGAGATGGGACGGGAACTGGAGCAGAAGGATCCCGGGTTGTTCGAGCGGCTGGTGGCCCAGGGCAAAAAGGATGATCTAGCAATTATCCCTTATACCTCAGGCACCACTGCCAAGCCAAAGGGAGTGATGTTGACCCACGCCAACCTGATTTCAGCGGCCGAGCTTTTCATGCAAGTGCAGCCCCTTTACGAGGAAGACGAGCTCATGGCGTATCTGCCGATGGCCTGGATCGGTGATCATCTGCTGTCCTATGTGTTCAGCTTTGTCTCGGGAGCCACCTGTAACTGCCCCGAGGAACCCGAGACCGTCCAGCGGGATATCCGCGAGATCGGGCCGACCTTTCTCTTTGCGCCACCGCGCATCTGGGAGAATCTGGTTTCCCAGACCCAGATCAAGATCGAAGATGCGGACCGGGTGAAGCGGGCCATCGCCCGTTATTTCATTTCCCTGGGGATGCAAGTGACCGAGAAACAATTGAGGGGAGAGGCCATTCCTTGGCACCACCGACTCCTGTACCCCATCGGCGAATTCCTGGCCTATGGCCCCCTGCGTGACCATTTGGGTTTAAGCCGCACTCGCTTTTGCCTGACTGCCGGCGCGGCCATCGGGCCTGAAGTCCTCCTGTTTTTCAGAGGCCTGGGGGTCAACCTGAAGCAACTCTGGGCGATGACCGAGACAAGTGCTCTCGGTACCATGCATCGAGACGGAGATGTGCGGCCAGAGACCGTTGGCCCGCCTGTGCCCGGTGTCGAAGTCAAGATCAGTGAAGAGGGCGAGTTTCTGGTCAGGGGGCCAAATGTTACCCAGGGTTATTATAAGAACCCGGAGGGCACGCGGGAAGTGTGGCATGACGGCTGGCTTCGCACCGGCGACGCGGCCGTGCTCGAACCTGATGGGCACGTCGTCATCATAGACCGCGCTAAGGACGTTTCCAGGCTTCAGGATGGGGCTGTTTTTGCGCCGCAGTATCTCGAGAATAAGCTCAAGTTCAGTCCCTATATCAAAGAGGCCGTCGCCGTCGGGGATGGGAAGCCCTTTGTTTCCGCCATGATCAACGTAGACCCGGAGGTTGTATCGAATTGGGCGGAGAAGCGGGGGATCCCTTTCGCGGGCTACGTAGACCTTTCCCAAAAACCAGAGGTGCGTGACCTCATCTATCGGGAGGTAAAGAAGGTCAACGCCACCCTCTCCCCCGAGTTGCGGATCAGGCGTTTCCTGGTACTTCATAAAGAGTTGGACGCCGACGACGCCGAGGTCACCCGCACGCGCAAGCTGCGCCGGCACTTCATCGCTCAGAAGTACCGCGATCTTATCGAGGCTCTCTACCGCGATGCTTCAGAGGTGACGGTCAAGGCACTCATCACCTATGAAGACGGCCGCACGGCTGAGGTGGAGAGGACACTGCATATCAGGCCTGTCGAGGAGCTGGAACCGGTGGCCGTTCCTGCCTGAGGGGGTCTCCTATGGCGATTCTTGAAGCCCAAGATATCCACATCTCCTTTGGGGGGGTTCAGGCCCTGCAGGGTGTTGATTTGAGCCTGGGGGAGCGGGAGGTGCTGGCAGTCATAGGCCCCAATGGCGCCGGCAAGACCACCCTTATCAACTGCATCAGCGGCTGGTATAAGCCCGACATCGGCCGCATCCTTTTAGGAGGCCGAGATATCACCCGCCTGCCCGCCGACAAAGTGGCGGCGGCAGGGATCGGTCGTACCTTCCAGAACACGGCGATCTTCCGCGGGCTGACGGTGTTGGAAAACATCATGGTTGGAGCGCACCTGTGGATGCGGTCTAACTTCCTCTCCTGTATGTTCTATTGGAACCTGGCCCAGAAGGAGGAGGTTGAAGTTCGGCGACTGGCCGAGGACATCATAGACTTTCTGGAGATTCAACACATCCGAAGAACGCCGGCCGGGGCTCTCCCGATGGGCTTGCGGCGGCGGGTGGAGTTGGGGCGCGCCCTGGCCATGCGTCCCAAGGTGCTTCTCCTCGATGAGCCTATGGCGGGGCTGAACGTGGAGGAGAAGGAGGACATGGCCCGTTTTATCCTCGACGTGAACGAGGAGCGGGGACTGCCCGTGATCCTCATTGACCACGACATGGGCGTGGTGATGGACATCTCCGACCGGGTGATGGTGCTGGACTACGGGCTGAAGATCGCCGAGGGGATGCCGGACGAGGTACGGCAGAACCCCAGGGTCATCAGCGCTTACCTTGGGGTACAGGCCGAAGGGGTGAGGGAGTAGCCATGGATTTCTTTCTGGAGCTTTTTGTCAACGGGTTGCTTACGGGGGTGCTGTATTCCCTGCTCGCCCTGGGGTTGGTGCTGGTCTACAAAGCCTCCAGCGTGTTGAACCTGGCAGTGGGAGAGATGGCGCTTCTGGCGAGCTTTGTCGTGGCCCTGGCTGCCTCCCTCGGCGCGCCGGTGTGGCTGGCAATACTGGCCGGCATAGTGGCCATGGTCGCCTTCGGTTATGGCGTGGAGCGCCTGGTCTTCCGGCCGCTGATCGCGCAGCCCGTCATCAGCCTCATTATGGCCACCGTAGGTATCGCCCTTTTCTTGAGGGGTGTCTACTTCGTTCTTAGCCATAAATGGCCCATTTATATCATGGACATGGGGATCCCCGCGGACGCCATCCACGTGGGCGCGGTTTCTATCCTCGGCTCTACGCTGGTGGGAGCCCTGGCAGGGCTGGCACTGTTTGGCATCGTGGGCTACCTTTTCGCCCGCACCCGAACGGGGCTGGCCCTGCGGGGGGTGTCAGACGATCAGAGGGTCGCTCTATCCCTGGGCATTTCCATTTACCGCCTGTGGGCCATTGTCTGGATGGGCGCAGGGTTGGTGGCCCTGGTGGGGGGAATCATCTGGGGGCAACGAATCGGGGTGCAGTTCGGCATCGCTATCCTGGGCCTGAAAGGCTTGCCCGTGGTGTTCCTGGGTGGGCTGGACAGCATGGCCGGGGCTATCCTGGCCGGCGTCTTTATCGGGGTGGCCGAGAACGTGGTGGCGGGCTACCTGGACCCCCTGATCGGTGGGGGCACCAAGGAGTTTCTGCCCTTCTTCGTCATGCTCATCGCCCTTTGGGTGCGCCCCTACGGCTTCTTCGGCCGGGAGATCATTGAGAGGGTATAGCCACCATGATCTATCGGGAAGCTGGCGTTTATCACACCGACTATCGGGCGGATATGGCCCTCTTCCGCGTCCCCATGGCCCGCTGGGCATCGGTGGGCGTGCTGGTCATCGCTGTCATCATCCCCTTTTTCGCCACGGACTACTGGTTCAGCGCCATCTTCATCCCCTTTCTCACCTTCACCATCGCTACTATGGGGCTCAACCTGATGACCGGTTATGCGGGTCAGATCTCCCTGGGGCATGCCGCCTTTATCGCCGTAGGGGGTTACGCGGCGACCATCCTGCTGATCTACGATGTCCCGTTCCTGGCAACGGTGGTGCTCGCCGGCCTCACCGCCGCCCTGGTAGGACTGGTGTTCGGCATCCCCTCCGCCCGCATCAAAGGTCTCTACCTGGCCATGGCCACCCTCGCCGCTCAGTTCGTGCTACCCTGGGCCATCAGTCGTGTCGTGCCCCTGGTGGTGCCTACGGGTCTGGCCGTGGCAGGAGGAGATACCGTTTATCCACCCCGGCCCCACCTCTTCGGCTGGGAAATAAACACCCTTTTTGAGCGGTACTTCGTGTGTTTGGCGATTCTGGTTGTGATGACACTGCTGGCCATGAACCTGGTGCGGAGTCGGGTGGGACGGGCGTGGGTGGCCATTCATGATCACGACGTGGCGGCCAAAATTCTGGGGATAGACATCATGCAGTACAAGCTCCTGGCTTTTGCCATCGGCTCCTTCTACGCCGGCGTCTCCGGCGCGCTGATGGTCTTCTTCTACTACGGTGTGGCCCACGTCGGAGAGTTCGGGTTGGATCTCTCTCTCAGACTTCTGGGCGCCATCATCATTGGAGGGTTGGGCAGTACCATCGGAAGCTTCTTCGGTACCGCCTTTATCATCCTCATGCCCATCTTTCTGAATGTATTCCTGACTTTCCTCGGAAACCTTTCCGGTTTCGACGTAGGGACTGGAATCATTGCCGGTGTGGAGAACATGGTGTTTGGAGCCCTGGTGGTAGTGCTCCTCATTGTAGAGCCCTTGGGGCTGGCCAAGATATGGCAGAACCTGAAGGACTACTTCAGGCTTTGGCCCTTTTCATACTAATACTCACACAGGAGGTGAACGATGAGAACAAAAGTGCTTGCAGTCCTGACTCTCGTGCTGCTGGGTGTGATGGTCGCCTGTGCCCCGGCGCAGACGCCCGCACCCACCCCATTGGCGGTGGAAGAGGAGGCCCCTGCACCCACCCCGCCGGTGGAAAACTACGTCCTTGGCTATGCCGCCTACCGAACAGGTGCCTTCGGACGGACAGGGACCCCCTTCGCCAATGGGACGGTGGACATGGAGCAACTGGTCAACCTCAAGGGTGGCGTTGGGGGAGTGCCCATAGACGTGATGGACATCGAGACCGGGTATGAGACGCCCCGAGGGGTGGAGGCCTACGAACGGGCCAAAGCTACGGGCAGAATGCTCGCCTTCATCCCCTTGAGCACCGGCACCACCTACGCCGTCACGCCCAAGGCGTTCGAGGACAACGTGGTGGTTCTCCACACAGCCTATGGCATCTCCGCCGCTGCAGACGGCGATATCTTCCCTCACAACTTCCTGGCTGCCCCTACCTACTGGTCGGGGGAGACGGTGATCATGAAATGGATCCAGGAGCAGGAAGGCGGGAGCCTGGAGGGCAAGAAAATCGGCATCCTCTATCTGGACATTGACTATGGACGGGAGACGCTCCCCATTCATGAGGTGCTGGCGCCAGAGATGGGCTATGAACTCATCAAGTACCCCATCCCCTGGCCTGGGCTGGAGCAGAGCGCCGTCTGGACCACCATCGCCGAGCGTGACAAGCCCGACTGGATAATCTGGCGCCTGTGGGGGGACTCCACCCCCACCGCGCTGCGCGAGGCGGACCGGGTGGGCTACCCGATGGAGCGCATCGTCGGCACCTACTGGTCCCCGGTCGCCGTGGATGCCCTGGCTTTCAATCCCGAAAAGAGCAAGGGGGTGAGGCGCATCGAGTTCGTCACCCCGGGCACCGATTTCCCCCTCATTCAGGAGATTCTGAGGGAACTCTATGACAAGGGCAAAGGCGCCGGCGCCCGAGACCAGGTAGGGATGGAGCTGTACAACCGGGGTGTGTATAACGTAGGTCTCCTGGTTGCCGCGATTCAGCTCGCCTACGAGGAGTTCGGCCACCCGTTGGACGGGGAGAAGCTGGCCTGGGGCCTGGAACGCATCACGGCCGAGACGCTGAAGAAGTACGGCATGGGCGTGGCAGACTTCGCCCCAGAGGTCACCCTGACGGGACAGGATCACGAAGGGGGCGGCTTCGTCCAGGTCGTGGAGTGGGACGGCATCGCCTTTAAGCCGATCTCCGATTGGCTGACCCCCCTTCGGGAGGAGGTAGATCCTCTGGTCCGGGAGGCAGCTCAGAAGTTCAAGGAGGAGAACCCTGAGCTGTACAAATAGGGGGCGGGACCATGACCGGTGCTGACGGACGAGAGCCTCTGCTCCGCGTCAACAACACCGAGGTGATCTATGACAGAGTGGTGCTCGTGTTGAAAGGCGTCTCCCTGGACGTCCCTGAGGGATGGATTGTGGCCCTGCTGGGGGCCAACGGCGCCGGCAAGAGCACCACTCTCAAGGCCATCTCCGGCCTCCTGACCCCGGAGCGTGGGGAGGTCACCCGAGGAAGCATCCATTTCCAGGACCGACGCATTGACCGGGAGGAGCCCCCGGAGGTTGTGCGGATGGGTATCGTGCAGGTGCTCGAGGGCCGGGGGGTTCTTGAGCACCTGACCACAGAGGAGAACCTGCTACTAGGCGCTCACACCCGCCGAAGGGGGGACAACCTCAGGGAGGACATCGAGATGATCTATCATTATTTCCCCCCTCTGGCCGAGCGGAGGAAGGTCAAGGCGGGTTACCTCTCCGGTGGGGAGCAACAGATGCTGGCCATCGGGCGAGCGCTTATGGCCCGACCCAAACTGATGCTCCTGGATGAACCATCCCTGGGACTGGCCCCCCTCCTGGTGCAGGAGATCTTTGAGATCATTCTGCGCCTCAACAAAGAGCAAAATGTCAGCGTGCTCCTGGTGGAGCAGAACGCCTCCATCGCCCTCCAGATCGCTAACTACGGTTACGTGATGGAGAGCGGGCGTATCGTCCTCGACGGAGATTCACAAACGCTCAGAGACAACGAGGACATTAGAGAATTCTACCTGGGCCTCAGTGCGGTGGGCCAGCGCAAGTCCTACCGCGATGTCAAACACTACAGGCGCCGCAAGCGGTGGCTGAGCTAGCCAGTGACGCGCGGCCGGCGCAAAGTGGTCGGTGTCAACTGTCATACCGACGAAGCCCCCCAATCGGTCGAGGTATTCCGGGTGCCCGAGGCGTTGGCGCCGCAGAAGGCCAAGCTCGAGCGTCTACGGGCGCGCCGCGACAGTCCGCGGGTGAAAATGGCGCTCCAGCGGCTGCGCAAGGCGATCGAGGCCGACGAAAATACCCTCCCCCCACTGCCGACGAGGATGCGGACGTCCTCGACCTTTCGAGCCTCTCCGGCAACCACATGGTGGTGGTGCCGCGAGTGCTCCAAGAATTGCTTCCGCCCCAGGAATATCGACGATGGCTCCGTCCGCCCCGTTCGGGGTTGGCGAGTGAATGAAGTTCATCATAGAACGAACTAAGGGGAGGTACAGAGCTATGACTGTTGACGTGGGGACCTTTTACACTCAGTTCGACGATCGCGTGCGCGAGATTGTCGCCTACGCCTACGAGCAAGCCCCGGCAATCCGGCGCATCTTCGACGACGCCGGCCTCACCCCGGCCGATATCGAGTCCGTGGATGATCTGGCCAAAGTGCCCATCACCCGCAAGGACGAGTTAATCGAGTTGCAACGCGCTGACCCGCCTTTCGGCGGGTTCCTGGGCGTACC
Source organism: Anaerolineae bacterium (assembly GCA_046756905.1). Classification (GTDB taxonomy): domain Bacteria; phylum Chloroflexota; class Anaerolineae; order Epilineales; family JAANWY01; genus JBHHTZ01. The sequence goes on from JBHHXF010000009.1 coordinate 10,245, forward strand.
CATTTCTCAGGTGAAGCGCGTGTTCCAATCGCCTGGGCCGCTGTACGATCCCGAGGGCCGCAAAGAGGACTACTGGCGGTTCGGGCAAGCTCTGCGGTCGGCCGGCTTCCAGGCCGGCGACATTGTCCAGAACACAGTGTCGTACCATTTGACTCCCCTGGGCTTCATGTTCGACGATGCGCTGCGCAGCCTGGGGTGTGTGGTGGTCCCGGCCGGCCCAGGCAATACCGAAACCCAGCTCCAGATCATCCGCGATCTAGGCGTCAACGGGTTTACCGGCGTACCCAGCTATCTGATGACTCTCATTGAGCGCGCCGAAGAGCAGGGCCTGGACTGGCAGCGCGATGTGGGTATTACCAAGGCCTTTGTGGCTGCCGAGCCTTTCCCGCCCTCACTGCGCCAGGCTTTCGTGGAACGGGGTATCACCGCGCGGGAGGGCTATGGCACCGCCGATACTGGAAACCTGGGGTTCGAGTGCGAGGAAGCCGCCGGCTGGCACATCCCCCCCGATGTCATCGTGCAGGTCATCGATCTGAACACAGGCCGGCCTACAGCGCCAGGGGAAGAGGGAGAGATCGTCGTCACGTTGCTGGAAGAGACGTATCCTCTCATCCGCTTCGGTACGGGCGACCTGTCAGCCATCAACGCGGAACCCTGTCCCTGTGGGCGGGCCACGCCGCGCTTGGTGGGCTGGCTGGGCCGTGTGGGTCAGGCCGTAAAAGTACGTGGCATGTTCGTCCATCCCCGACAGTTGGCCCAGGTGATGCAGCGCTTCCCAGCTGTGGCCCGCTATCAGGCCATCGTGGAGCGGCCGGGCACCCTGGACGAACTGTCTGTGCGCCTGGAACCGACCGCGGATGCCAGCCTGGAAGGCCAGCTCGCCGACATCAGTCAGGCGCTTCGTGAAGTTCTCAAGGTACGTGCCCGACTGGACGTCGTCGCCCCCGGCACCATGCCCGGCAATGCACCCCCCATCGAGGACCGGCGGACGTGGGAGTAGTGTCGCATATGCATCCTGCAACGGTATTTGGGCAAGCCGGGGGCTGCCGGCGGTTAGAAACCGCGCCTACGCTTGCGAAGCCTGCCCTGAGGCCTCCGCCGAGGCGCCAGCCGAAGGGTCGGCCCCTTCGATGGAGCTCAGGACAGGCTTCGCCGACTGGGATCTAACCTGCGAAGGCAGGTTTCGCAGTCGCGACGTCCTGAGCCTGTCGAAGGGTTGCCGCGACTTCCAGTCGCCAGGCCGGGGTGCCTGAGTAGTGACTCCGTCAAGTAACCTCCGCGGAAGCGTAAGCGTTCAGGGAGTAGAACCCTTGCGAAGGTTTGGCGGCAGGTTTCAAGCCGAAAGTGTCTTCGTCAGTTGAAGATCACCACATTACCGAGCCTATTCGCAACCTTCGCAAGGGTAGCTGAACGGTTACGTTCAGGTATCACGCAGAAAGGAGTATCCAATGAAAGGCTTGATGATGGATTATCCGCTCACGTTGACGCATTTCCTTGAACGCGCGAACCGGCTCTACCCCCACAAGGAGATCGTCACCAAAACGCCGGCCGGCATGCACCGCTACACCTACGCCGATTTCTACGAGCGGGTACAGCGGCTGGCCAACGTGCTGAAGCAACTGGGGGTCAGGCGAGGCGACCGGGTGGCGACCTTCGCCTGGAACAGCTACCGCCACCTGGAGCTTTACTTCGCCGTGCCGTGCGCCGGCGCCGTGCTCCACACCCTCAACATTCGCCTGTTCCCCGACCAGATGGCATACATCATCAATCACGCCGAGGACAAGGTGATCTTCATCGACGACACGCTGCTGCCGGCCCTGGAGCGGGTCAAGGATCAGTTGGAAGGGGTGGAGAACTACGTGGTGATGAGCGATACCGGGGGTTTCGAGACATCGCTGGCGCCGGCCCTCAACTACGAAACGCTGATTGAAGGAGCGCCGGCCACCTATGATTTCCCAGTGTTGGATGAGAACGATGCAGCCGGCATGTGCTATACCTCCGGAACGACGGGCAATCCCAAGGGTGTGGTGTATTCCCATCGCGCCATCGTGCTACATACTCTGGGTGAGAGCCTGGCCGACACCTTCGGCATCGCTGAGCGGGACGTGGTCTTGCCCATCGTGCCCATGTTCCATGCCAACGCCTGGGGTATGCCCTTCGCCGCAACGATGGTAGGGGCCAAGCAGGTCTTTCCCGGCCCCCACATGCAGCCCCGGGACATCGCGGAGTTGATCCAGGCAGAGCGCGTGACGATCACCGCCGGCGTGCCTACCATCTGGATCGGGCTGTACCATCTGTTGCAGCGGGAGCGGTACGACATCTCCAGCCTGCGCACTATGCCAGTCGGCGGCTCAGCGGCACCGCGCAGCCTGATCGAGGGGTTCGAGAAGGAGTTTGGCGTGCCGATTGCCCATGCCTGGGGCATGACTGAGATGACCCCGCTGGGCACCGTCTCCAAACTCAAGAGCCACATGGAGTCATGGCCGGAGGACGAGCGGTTTGCTGTGCGGGCCAAGCAGGGGATTCCGGCCCCCTTCGTGGACATCCGTGCGGTGGACGAGGAGGGGAACGAGGTACCGTGGGACGGGAAGAGCTACGGCGAACTTCAGGTGCGCGGCCCCTGGATTGCCAGCAGCTACTACAACGATCCACGAACGGCGGATTCCTTCCAGGACGGCTGGTTCCGCACCGGCGACGTGGTGACCATTGATCCTGAGGGCTACGTGCAGATCGTTGACCGAACCAAGGACCTGGTGAAAAGCGGCGGCGAGTGGATTTCCACCGTTGAGTTGGAGAATACGATCATGGCGCATCCAAAGGTGATGGAGGCGGCTGTGATTGCGATCAGCCATCCCAAGTGGCAGGAGCGCCCCTTGGCTTGTGTGGTCCCCACCGAAGATGCGAAAGATGACATAACGAAAGAGGAAATCATCGACGCGCTCCGCGAGCAGGTTGCCAGTTGGTGGCTGCCGGACGACGTGGTGTTCCTGGACAGTCTGCCCAAGACCAGCGTTGGCAAGTTCGACAAGAAGGTGCTGCGTGAGCAGTTCGTGGATTATGTGTTGCCGGATGTGAGGTGAGGGGAAAGAGGAGAAAAGAGAGCCAGATGGAGTTGGTTCGAAAACCTGAATATCTTTCGGCGGATCGGGAGACCATACAGGCGCAGCATCGGTTCACAGGACAGGTGACGGTGCATAGGATTCTGGGAGACCATCCGCGAGTGAGGGTCTCGTCGGTGTCGTTCCAGGCCGGCGCCCGCACCTTCTGGCACGCACACGGGGGCGAGCAGATCCTGTACGTCGTAGAAGGCAGAGGGCGGGTGCAAGAGTGGGGCGAGCCGGCCCTGGACATTGGCCCCGGCGATATCGTCCACATCGGCCCAGGGGAGAAACACTGGCACGGCGCGACAGCCGATGTACCCCTCACCCACATCGCGATTACGATGGCGGATCATGCGGGCCGGCTGGAGATCGACTGGATGGAGGAGGTCTAGAAGCCGGCTAGATCAGTTTCTGTCGGCGCGGGTCCAGGGCATCGCGCAGTCCATCCCCCAGCAGATAAAGACCCATCACCAACAGCGTGATGGCTAGCCCCGGAAAAACACCGTACCACGGTGCTTGAATCAGGTATCCTCGCCCAACGCTTAGCATTGAGCCCCAAGAAGGGGCCGGCAGGGGCGTGCCCAGACCTAGGAAGCTCAGGGCAGCTTCCAGAAGGACTGCGGCTGCAATGGAAACGGTGATCTGGACCAGAATTGTGGAGACCACATTGGGCAGAATGGTGCGAAAAATGATGCGCGATGACCTGGCCCCCACGGCCATGGCCGCTTCCACATAGTCCTTTTCCTTTTCCACCAGGACGTTGCCCCGCGTCAGGCGGGCGAAGGCCGGTATGTTGACAATGGCCACGGCGAGCGTGGCATTAAATGAGCCAGGCCCCAGTACAGCCAAGATGACGATGGCCAGCAGGATTGCCGGAAATGCCAGCAACGCATCGAAAAAGCGCATCGTCAGCGTGTCGAACCAGCCCTCTGAATAGCCGGCCACCAGCCCGACCATCACCCCGATGAGCGTCGCGATGGCGATGGATATCAGCCCGACGCTGAATGAGATACGGGAACCCATGAGGATGCGGCTCAGAATATCGCGGCCAAACTCGTCTGTGCCAAAGGGGTAGGACACCGATGGCGGGTGAAAGCGATCAGGAGGGTGCATTTCCAATGCGTCGTAGGGCGCGATTGTTGGCGCCAGGAGTGCCAGGCTGATGAGCGTCACCGTGATAACCAGGCCCACCATCCCTGAGCGGTGGCGCAGCAAAGCCCGGATGGCCAACCAGACAAGGCGTTCTCCGGCTACGGACTGCTCCTCGAACGTCGCTGCCGGCCCTTTCCGGCTTCGCAGGTCTCGTCCTTCGGTTGCCAACGGCTTGCTCCTCGTTTCTTGAGCCCTACCCGTACCGAATCCGCGGATCGATGAAGCCGTAGGCCAGGTCTGTCAGCAGGTTGATGAGCATGAAGGCGAGCACGATGTACAGCACGTCAGCCTGCAACAGTGAGTAGTCGCGCCAGCCGATGGCCTGTACGGTGAGCCGGCCAACCCCCGGCCAGGCGAAGACGGACTCCACGATGATCGCCCCGCTGAGCAGGTCACCAGTCTGCAACCCCAACACGGTGACGACGGGGATCAGCGCATTGCGCAGCACATGGCGCACGGTCACCACCCGCTCCTGCAATCCTTTGGCCCGAGCTGTTCGTACGTAATCCTGATCCAGCACATCCAGCATGGAAGAACGGAGATACCGGGTTAGCTTGGCAGCTATCCCCACGCCCAGTGTGAATGCCGGCATCACGAGTGATCTGAGGTGTTCCACCGGCTGCTCGCTAAACTCGGGGCGTCCCGATGGTGGCAGCAGGTGAAATCGAAGACTGAACAGCAGGATCAGCAGGATCGCCAGCCAGAAGCCTGGCACAGCGAAGGACAAGGCCGAGAAGAGTGTGCTGACGAAGTCCACAGCGCTCCCCGGTCGCAGGGCGGATATGATGCCAAGGGGAAAGGAGATCAGAACTGCGATAATAGCGGACGCGATGGCCAGCTCAAGCGTGGCCGGCACACGCAGCGCGATCATCTTGTTCACCGGATAATTGTTGATAAATGAGTGGCCCATGTTGCCGGAAAACGCGTTACGCAGCCAGGTGAGGTATTGAATCCACAAGGGTTGGTCAAGACCAAACTGCCGTGTGAGGGCTTCCAGTTGCTCGTCGGTGGCATTGGGGCCGGCGATGATCTTGGCCGGATCGCCAGGGATGAGGTGAATGATCATAAACACAGCGATGGACACAGTCAGCAGCGCTGGGATCATCTGAACCAATCGCCGGAGCGCGTATTTACCCAACTGTGCCAGCCTTTTCTTTGATCAGGTAAATGTCCAGCGAAGCTCCACGTCTCCGAGAATGGAGGCCGGAGACTGGAGATTGGGAGATTGGAGATTGTCGTTCTCTCAATCCCTGATTATCAATCTCCAATCTCTAATCTCCAATCTCGCCGGGAACTTCCCCTTAGATGCGTCCTCAGCCAGGAAAAACGCAGCGAGTCTGGAAAAGGTCCCAGGCCGTCACTTGGCCAGCCAGGTATCGGTCAGCCAGATCAGGCCGTCCATATCGGTGCGGAAGCCGTGGACGTTGTCTTTCAGCGCAAAGATTTGCTGCCTCCACCCCAGGGGAATGGTCCACCCTTGCTCCATTAGGATTTGGGCTGCATCGTGATACAGTGCCTTGCGCTTCTCCTGATCCGTCTCGGTGCTGGACTGGTCGATGATCGCCTTGTACTTGGGGAACCAGTCCTCGTTCTCGGTGATCTGGAAGAAGTTGCGGAAGGGCCGGCAGCAGGCAGCGCCGATGAACACGCCACTGGGGTCCACGGTTGCCTCGCCGGTGGCATGGGAGACGACGGCGAAGTCGCCGTCGAAGAGTTTCGGCCAGTACTGGGGCAGCTCAGTGGGCAAGATTTCCATCTCGACGCCGATCTTGGCCAGGTCCTGTTGATACACCTGAGCTGTATCGAGCGCTACTCCGCCGGTGCCCCGGATGGTCATTTCTGTCTTGAAACCGTCTGGATAGCCAGCTTCCTCCAGCAAGGCTTTGGCCTTGTCCAGGTCGAAGGTGTAGTAGTCTTCGAGATCCTGCGGATAGGCCCACGAGGTCGGTCCCCAGGGCAGTGTCGTCATGACTCCCTGGCCGTGGTAGGCCAGCTCCCGCATCTTCTCCCGGTCAACGGCGTAGTTCATCGCCTGCCGCACCAGCGTGTTGTCGAATGGCGGGTGGGTGACGTTGAAAATGAATGCGTCAAATGAGAAGCCCGGCTGCTGGCGGATAACGCTGACGTCCGGCGCCTGCTCCAGCAGCGCTATGTCGGCCAACGGAACGCCCATCAGAAGATCTATGCTCCCGGCCAGCAGGTTGACCATGCGCGACTGCTCGTCGGGGATGGGCTTGACAACAACCTTATCCAGGTACGGCTCACCCTCTCGCCAGTAATCCTCGAATCTCGCCAGCGTCAGATGGTCGCCCGGTACCCATTCCTCCAACTTGAACGGTCCCGTGCCGACCGGCGTGGTCTCGATGGTGTCAGCCGCTTCCTGAGGGAAGATGTAGAGACGGGCGATGCCGTCCAGGGCGGAGTGGGTGATCTCACTGTAGTGGATTTCGACGGTGTGGTCGTCTATCGCGTTTGCGCCGGCGCAGGTCGTGAAACGGTCCGCCAGATGGTGGCCCAAATCCTGGTTACACGCCCGCTCTACGGACCACACGACATCGTCGGCGATCATTTCGCGGCCGTTGTGGAACTTGACGCCCTTGCGGAGGTGCAACGTGACCGTCAGGCCATCCTCGCTCACCTCAAACGACTCGGCCAGCCATGGTTCGAATAGGCCGTCATCGCTAATGCGGATAGGCGCGTCGAACAGCATGGGCTTGAATTGCGCGTTGGTGATGTCGAGGAAAGGATCGAAACTCACGAAATCCGGACCGAGGGACATGTTCAGCGTACCGCCAGGCTGAGGCTCGGCCGGCGGCGGCGCAGGTGTTGGCGTGACAACGACCTGTTTCTCGACAACAACTGTCTCTTTGACGACCTGTGGCGCCCCCGGAGTCGGCGCGGCGCAGGCCATTACGATGGAGAGTACCACGGTATTGGCGATGATGATCAGGTACCACTTGGCACGCATCTTTTTCCTCCTCTTCCTTGCAGAACTCAGACGGTTGGTGGCGGCGTCTATTTTAGATGACTGTCTGCTACATCCAGTGTGCGAGGATAGAACACTGCCCAGGCTTGAGCGTCGGCTTATGATGTCAGTCCTGATGAGCTTGTAGGCTTGCTCCTGGCCCGCGGATTACGGTTCCTCATTGGCCGGCGATCTGGAAATGGATCTAGCTTGACGATCAGTGACGCTTCGCCATGCGCAATGGCTGTTCACCGGAGCACGGGGGGGCTTTGCGCCAGCGTTCATCCACAGCACGATACATGATACTCGAATCGGCGGGTTGTGTCAATGCTTGGGGCTGAGATTTAGTAGGGGCGAGGCAAGTCGGAGAGCAGGTTCTCTTGCTTCGACAGCACCATTCCGACTTGCCTCGCCCCTACGGGGGAATTGTGTCTGAATGACGTTGGGTGGATACGTGCCTACTGGCGGCGCCGGCCCCAAAGCCCAACCACCAGCGCCAGCGGCGCCAGCATCAGGCCGGCGGCGCAAGGGGGAACCGGCGTGCCGGCTGGCGGCCCTGTCTGCTGACTGCCGGACTGGGTGACACCCGTCGTGCTGCTGGTTTGCTGCTGCGTGGCTGCTTGGCCCCCCTCGCTGACAATTTCGTACGCCTGATCAGCCTGTACCACGATCACGCGCTGGCCGGCGGCGAAGTATGGGGCCCACTCCGGGTGCTCGGTCAATAGCTCGAAGTAGCGCTCGGAGCCGAAGTTGATCTTTGTCGTCGTCATCTGGGCAGGGTCGAAGGTTGTATCAGTCCAGACCTCGTCGCGCAACACAAAGGTCTTGGCACTAATGGCGCGGACAAGCTGGACGGCCGGCCCGCCTTGTCCACTGCCGCCCCGCGCCGCCATCATGGGGAGCACCAGAGGACGTTCAGCCTGCTCCATCGCAGCGGTATCCTGAGATTTCTGCACCGCGCTCGCACCGCTCATGGGGGCCGGCGCGAACTGGAACGACTGGAACTCCCGCTCGCCAATTGCTTCGCGGCCTTCCCGCGTCAGCACATCAGCCCGCTCATCCACCAGGAAGGATGTGTACGGTGTGGCGATCCCGTGGCGCACGGCCAGCTCCACGATCTCATCGATCATCTCGCGGTTCTCACCGTGCAGCCGAATCTGGTTCAGCAGGTAGCCGATTTTGCGCGTCGCCCACAGACGGGGGATGAAGCTCGTGGTGATCCCCCCCGAACCGTCCGACCCGCTCTCCTTGACGAACCGGACGTCGCTGTAGCGGAAGCTCTGCGGCCGATCATTCACCTGGCCGCTGAGGATGATGTCGGTGGCGCCGCCGTCGCGGTAGCGGCCGACCATTACCAGTTGCGTGCCGGCGAACAGGTCGGGGAGCGGCTGCGGGTAGGTGTCCTCGACGAACACCTCACTCCAATCGATCTGGATGTCGGCCAGGACGGGTGTGCTGACTTTGGCGTAGAAGCCGGAGACGATCTCGTCGATGCGCTGCTCCGGCCGGACGTAGTCGCTGGCTCCCCGCAGCTCGCGGGCCAGCGTGTCCAGCAGAATCGTGTTGACGTCGTAGCCCACGCCGAAGGTGAAAACGCGGGCGCTCTTGGGCGCTGCGTCCGTCACGTTAGCGATGATGCGATCTTCTTCGGTGACGCCGGCGGTCGGCAGCCCGTCGGTCAGGAAGATCAGGATGGCCGGGCGCATGGGGTCGGCGTCGGCCAGGGCTTCCAGCAAGGCGCGGTTGATGTCGGTGGAACCGCCGGCTGTCAGGTTCTCGACCCAGCGCTGGGCGGCTGCAGTGTCCGAGGCCGGCTGCAACCCGCGGGCATAGCGCCGGACACCGGTGCTGAAGGTCACAATGTTGAACCGATCCTCGGGATTCAGGTGCTCCAGCACAAAGCTCAGTGCTGCCTTGGCCTGGACCAGCTTGTCGCCCTCCATGCTGCCCGACGTGTCCAGCACCAGCAGCACATCCCTGGCGACCACCTCCGTCGTGTCCACCTCCACCGGCGGTGCAGCCAGCAGCAGGAAGTAGCCGTCCTCGCCGTCCACCTTGTAGCTCAGCACGTTCAGCCCGACGTCCTCCGGCGTCACCGTATAATACAGTACGAAGTCGCGGTCGGGCAGCACGTTCTCGTCTTCGTATCCGACCCGTGCGCGAGTCTCGCCGTCGCGGAACAGATCGACGGCGTGCGAGGGCGAGTAGATGGCCCGCAGAGGCACGTCCGATTCGATGTCCACAGTGATGCTCACCCGCTCCAGCGGCTCGGCGCTGAATTTTTCGGTGTTCAGGGGGTAGACATACTCGACCAGGCCCTGATCCATGGTTAACACCTGAGTGTACTCCAGCTCGACGCGGCGTTCATCGCCAGGCTGGATGGGGAAGATGCTGGCCTGGAACGCCCCACGACCGATGTACTCCAGCAGGGCCGGATCCCGACGCCGGCGGACGATGCTCTCGTAGATTTCGCGCGCCTCGTCCTTGTTCAGGACCTTGCCCTCCCACTTCTTCCCATCGACCCACATGTTGAACTCCGAAATCGTGGCGCCTTCTGGCAGCGGGAACACGTATGTCCCCTCCAGCACCACGTTGGATGGGTTGACAAAGGTCTGATCCACGCGGGTCGTCGCCACCTGGTTGTCGATGGTGACGTTGACGATGTGGTCACGGACGGCCAGGGGAGTCGTGCCGATCACGCGGCCGGGCGGGGGTTCGATGATGACGATGCCGTCGGCGCTGGCCGGCGCCGGCATCAGTAACAAGGCAACAAGCAGAAAGGGTAAAAAGGGAATAAGGCGTCGCATTGCGTTTCCTCCTCCGGGGCGGTTGCACTTCGGCGTCTGATCTACTAGCGTAACGCCTTAACAGGAGAGGATGTTCCCGTCGGGGGGGATTGGAGATTGGAGATTGGGGGTTGGAGAATGGAGAATGGAGATTGTAGGCGGCTTGGGCTTAGCCTGACGAATGTGGTAGAATTGTGCTGTGGCCCTCTCTGCCACAAAGGAACTCGAAAGGAGCAGCCATGGCAGCCAAAAGGCGAAAACGGAAGAAGAAGCGCCAGACCAGAACCCGACGTCGCCGGCAGGCCCCGCAGCGCAAGCAGGCGTCCCAGCGGGCCACACCACCGCCGGCTCCGCGTACGCCACCGGAGCCACAGCCGGCCACCCCAGCCCAGCCACTGCCGGAGGAATTCGACTTATCCGGCATCTGGGACATGGGCATCCCTGCGGACCCCGAAGAGGCTATCGCGGCCTTTCAGGAGACGCTGGAAGCCGGCGAGCTGGACGCTGAGGATGCCTTCGAGTGGCTGAACCAGATCCGCGATGCCCTCGGAGGGGAGGACCCGCAAGCCCGCGTGCGCTTCGGTGGGCTGATGGACCAACTGCGCCAACAGGCCCCCGAGTTGTATGAGGACAGCATCCCCTACTTCGTTGACGTCCTCGTCGGCGATGCCATCGCGGATGGTCGTTGGAAAGCTATCTCGAACCTCCTGATCCCCTTTGTCGAAGCCCCCGATGCCCATGCGGAACTTTTAGACCAGGTGATTGACCAATTGCTCTACCACGGTCAGGTGGAGGTTCTGCGCGACACCATGCGCTCGGCATGGCCTGGAATGCGGGACTCAGAGAAACTCTTCGAGTGGGCCATCGACGAATTTGCGGGCCGGGCGATGTTGGTGGAGCTGTTCGCATACCTGGAAACGACCGATAACCCACGTGCTGACGACCCGGCCTTCCTGGAAGCCACCGAATCCTATCGTGAGTGGCAGGCCGGCTGGCTGGAGTACATCGTGCCACGTCTGATGGCTTCGGCCCCCGCTTCCTGGCAACCGGCCGACTTCGGCGAGACCGTGGACGCCGACCAGTGGAATGAAAACCTCCAAGCCTTGCTGCTGGACTTCGTGGCCGACCGCCGCCGCGCCGGCGTGCCCCTCAGCCGGGGGTATATGGCCTACCGTGAACTGGGGGAGTTCTTGAATTGGCAGTTCTCCAACCCCACCGTCTCTGACAACACCGAGGATTGGCCGAGAAGGGGCAGAGGGGGAAAGCGGAAGAGGCGAAAGGGGAAGAAAGAGCACACGCCACGGCCCAGTGAGTCCGGGCTGGTACCCCGCCGCATGTTGCTGGACCAGTTTGTGGGCAAGAAGTTCCATCTCCTGGGCTCACAGCCCTACAAGGCCGCTGCGCTCGTGGAGGTTGTGCCGGCCTATCTCCACTTTTTGGCCCGCCTCAGCCTGATTCACCCCACTGAGATGGACGCGGCCCTGGAAGAGCTGTCTCCGCTCATGGACCACCTTCCACAGGTGCTTCACAGCTACGGCACCGACCCGGTGGCCGTCCAGAATGTGACGTCTGCCTGGGCCGAGGAGAGCCTGGCCGCCCTGCGAGATGATCCCGCCCTGGCGTCTGCCCGCGCTACTCCACCCCCGATGCCGGCTGTGCCGACGCCTACTCCAACCGCGAAGCCCGGCGCGCTGGAGACCTACACCTTCAAAGTGACTTACATGGCAAAGCCCAAGGTCTGGCGCACTATCGAGATCGCCGGCGATCAAACCCTGGACGACCTGCACTATGCCATCCAGAACGCTGTGAACTTCGACGCCGATCACCTTTACTCTTTCTTCATGAGCGGCCGGGCCTGGGATGACGCGACGGAATATGCCTCACCTCGCACCGAGGATCGCAGCGCGGCCAGGGCGAAGATCCGCGACCTGGGGTTGCGGCCGAAGCAGCGGTTCCTCTACCTGTTCGACTACGGTGACGAACATCGTTTCGAGGTCCAACTGCTGGCCGTCAACCCCGACGCGCCGAAGGGCGACTATCCACGGGTCGTGGAGCGTCACGGCCGAAATCCGAAGCAGTATGGGTCGTGGTGACCTGGCATACGAAACTGAAAACTGGCCTGCTGACGGGGTAGCAAAGTAACTTCCGCTTGACTCTGCCCGCGACACCGTGAAACGTAAAACGTGAAACGTGAAGACTCCTTTCCGCATTTGCATCACGTTTCACGCATCACGTTTCACGTGGTTGCTACGGCCGGCAGCCCGTCTCACCCGAAAAAGGCGTGGCCCGGCGGAATGATGTTCCGCCGGGCCACGCTTTGTTGGTCGTTGAGCAGCGTCCTGGCTATGCGAGGCCGGCGATGAAGTCGTCGATGGGAATGGCCGTCAGAGTCTGGATCTTGATGCTGCCTCTCCTCGTGTGGGTATGGTGCCCGACGGCAGATCACCGCCAGGCGTGTTGAAAGTTACTGCTCATCACCCATAAGCTGCATCAGGGTGTCTAACTCCAGCGGCAGTGGCCTGGCGAAAAGCCATGTCACTGCCAATCGAAAGCCCTCAACCACTTCGGACTGCAGCGGACCCTCGGTGAGAACTTGTTCTGTGTACCCCTCTTCGCGTCTACGTAATACCCGGACTTGCTTCTGCTTCTGATCAATGAACCAGATTTCCGCCGTACCGATGCTTCGATAGTCAACTTCCAGGGCCACAACGTCACTCGCCTTGTCTCCAGGTGACAGAATTTCGATGACCAGGTCGGGTGCGCCATAGATGCCCTTCTCCTGGACAATGCCGGCTCGCTCCTTGCGCACAAACACGACATCCGGCAGCCGGCCCCGATGCTGTGTGATCTGTACCGCCGTACGGGAACCGCGAACGATGCCCAGGTCTTTGGCTGCCACATAGCTGCGCAAAAGGACATACAACCAGCCGAACAAATCCTCATGGGGGTCTCTTGCTGCCATTCTCCTCACCGCAACGCCATCAATGAGTTCCACATTGTCATCCTCGCCAAACAGGTCCACAAACTCGTCAAATGTCAGAGGACGCGGCGGGACCAACACCGTTCGCACATCATACGCTTCCACCATCTCTTTCACTGCTCGCTCTCGTGTCATTTCTCGCTTGACACCTCCTGCTGTGATCTATCAAACCTGCGGCGTTCAGCCGGCAGGTCCTGGGCTGGCTGACCCAGGCAGGCTGTTGCTATGCCACATCACGCACTACCCATCATGCGTCAGTCGCCCAT
>JBHHXF010000010.1:0-22684 GCA_046756905.1 Anaerolineae bacterium
TCGCGCCATTGTTCGTCTGCAGAAACGTCGTTGATGATCCACCGGTGGCGCGGTCGATAGACGCCGCTGTCATTGCGCGCCGAGCGAACGCTGAAGGCGCACGCCTGGCGCCAGTAGTCGTACGGATGACCGTTGGGTGCATGAATGGCCACATCTAACGTGTACATGCCAGGCAACAGCGCCAGCCGGTCAATGACGACCTGAACGCGACCACGGCCAGGCTCGAGTTGCAGCACATGATCGTCGATGTCCGTGTTGGTGCCGTAGCAGTGCGTGCCATCGTCGCGGAACAGACCAATGCCAAACACGGCCTCACGGATGGATCGCCGCGCGTGATACTCGATGTCAATGATCATGCCGTCTTCTGGATCGAACAGATGGCGTTGTCGGCCGTCGCCGGCCCGCTCCTGGTCAGATCCTTCGGCCGGATCAGGACGCCGCAGTTGTACATTGACGATTTCGGCCTCGCCCGTGCCCCAGCGCTTCTTCTCGTCCGCGCGGGCGTCTCGGTCATCCGCTGCGGCGGCCATGCCGGCCTCTTCCTGCTCGCCGACGCGCACCAGATACCGGGCAACCACCTCGTGGGCCGGCCCTTCGGCCATCACGATCCCATCCTCGATCCAGATGACCCGGTCGCACAACTGACGCACAGCGCCCAGATCGTGGGACACGAACACGATCGCCTTGTCGCTCCCCCGAAAGTGGTTGATCCGCGCCAGGCACTTGCGCTGGAAGCCCTCGTCGCCGACGGCCAGCACCTCGTCAATGAGCAGTACATCGGGATCGACGCACGTGGCAATGGCAAACCCTAGCCGCATCTGCATGCCCGAAGAGTAGTGCTTGAGCGGCATGTCGATAAAGCGCTCCAGTTCGGAGAAATCCACGATCTCGTCGTAGCGTTGCTCCATCTCGGAACGGCTGAGCCCCAACAGGGAGCCGTTGAGGAAGATGTTCTCGCGGCCGGTGAGGTCAGGGTGGAAGCCGGCGCCCAACTCGATCAGCGCCGCGACTCGCCCTTCGACCTGGACGTGGCCGGCCGTTGGCTCCAGGATGCGGCTCATCAGCTTCATCGCGGTGCTCTTCCCCGACCCGTTGTGCCCGACAAGCCCCAGAGTTTCGCCACGCCGCACCTGGAAGCTGATGTCTCGCAGCGCCCACAGCTCCTCCCGCTCGGCACTGCGGAACAGGTTGACGACCAGTTCCTGGAACGAACGCGGGCGCTCGTGATAGACGACGAAACGTTTGGACACGTCCTGGAAGAGGATGGCCGGCGTCTCGCCACGTCGCTCCAACCGGCGTCGACCCGAGTCACTCAACAGGTTCAGGCGACTGCTTCCTCCGCTCGATAAGCGCATTACACTTCTTCACCAAACACCCGGCTGTAGCGGGTGAAAAACAGGTATCCGACGATCAGAATTCCGAGCGAAGTGATGACCGTCCGCCCTAGGAAATCCAGGCCAGGCGCCCCTGGCGGACCTCCTTCTAGCGACCCCCACAGGATGTCACGGTAAGCGGAGATCAAGGAGGCCATCGGGTTCAAGATGTACACCAGCCGCTGAACCGGCATTGTAATACCCCAGATTTCGCGGTGCTCCGACAACAGCGTGACGGGATAGAAGATGGGTGTGAGGAAGAACCAGGCCAGAAGCACCACTTCCATGATGACGCCGGTATCGCGATAGAATACGTTGATCGTGGACAGGATGAACGATACGCCCAGGGTGAACAGCAACTGCAAAGCCATAATGGCCGGCAAGAGCAACACCCACGCCGAAAGATGAACGCCGTAGACGAAAATCATGGCAAATAAAACGAGCAGCGCCAACGCAAAGTTCACGCCGTTGGCAAGCACTACCGACAAGGGGAGCACTTCCCTGGGGAAATAGACTTTCTTGATGAGGTGAGCGTTGTTTATGATGCTGGGAATGGCCTCGTTGAGCGATGCCGCAAACCAGTTCCACGGCAACAGGGCGCACAGGACGAAGATCGGAAAGGCTCGAATTTGCTGGTTGGGGAGCATGATCTGGAATACGACGGTGAAGACCAACATCATCAGCAACGGGTTCACCAGGCTCCACAGGAAGCCCAGGGCCGAGTTCTTGTAGCGGACCTTCAGGTCGCGGACGACCAGGTTGCGAATCAGTTCCCGATACTGATACAGCTCACCGATACGCGCGGCCAACGACATTTCTCTGATCCCCAATGGTCATGGTGTGTTCGTATATCTCCACGAGGCGCCGGCCTGCGTCGTCCCATGAGTAATTTGCCAGAGCTCTTTCGCGCATCCGCCGGCCTCGCCTCACTGCCCCCTCCGGGTCGTTCAGCAGTTGCCGCATGGCGGCCGCGAAGCCATCGACGTCTCCGCGCGGTGCGTAGGCGCCGTCCGCGCCCAGGTATTCCCGGCTGACCGGCGTGTCAAAAGCAGCCGTCGGCAATGCCATCGCCATGTAGTTCAGCAGCTTGCCACTCCCCTCCGTAGCGGAGAGTTTGGGGGCCACGGCGATGTCGCCCAGCGCCAGAGCTTCGGGCGCTTGCTCGTATGGGATGCGTCCCGTGAGCGTGATGTGGTCGGCAATGCCAAGTTGCTCGGCCAGGTGCTGATAGCGATGCCGGCCCGGATAGCCCATGATGAGAAAGTGCACATCAGGCAGGTCAGCCAGCAACTTCGCAGCGGCTCTCACCAACAGATCGGTTCCCTGGTACTCGGCCAGCAAGCCCAGGTAGACCACAACACGGCGCTCGCCGGGGATGCCCAGCGCTTCTTTGCGCGCCCGGCGTTCGGCCTCGCTCAGCAACCCAGGGCGGAAGACGTCGGCGTTCACCGCGTCAGGCACGGGATGGACGATCTCTGGCCGGCAGCCGTAGTCGGCCACGCACAGGTCGGCGGCGTGCTGCGTGCTGGTGATGATGGCCGCCGGCAGCCGGTTGATGAATTCCTCCAGCCGGCGCATCGGTCCGAAGAACGGCCCATCCTGGCGCAGGAAGTGGTGATCAACCATCTCGCTGGTCAGGCTGCCCTGAAAATCGAACACCAGCGGCACGCGACCGAGCACGCTCAGCGGCCAGCCGATGAGCGCGCCAGGGTGCAGATGGCCATGGATGACGTCTGGCCGGCGTCGCCAGGTCACCTCAAGAGCCTTGAGCGGCAGCAGGACGTTGTAGACAATCCTGTGCCACGATGAGCCAACCACGGCATCGCGCCGGCCAGGAATCGGCATGGTGCGCTCAATATCGAGGCCATCCACATCCTTGCCACTGTGGTACGTGACGATGGTGACGTTGTGTCCGAGCTTGCGTAGGACGCGGGCTTCTTCAAGAATCCGCACATGGCACCCGTAGTCGGCGAAAAAGGACGTCGGAGCGATCATGAGCACATGATAGCGCCTCTGGTCCGAGCCGGATAAGGTCGGTGCAGAGGCGATTGTGCCCGCGGCAGATGGAGACGAGGCGATTTTGACGCTCAAGTCGGTTTGTTCTCTATCCTTGCACAGCTAGCGGCGAATCAGTTCAAGTTTCTCGGATCGGCGCAGGCGACGGATTTCTGCTTCGCGACGTTGGGCCGCGCTTCGATCCGCGACTTCTTCGCAGTAGGCTACGGTAACAGGCCGGCGGCCTCGTGTGTAGCGAGCTCCCCGGCCGGCGTTGTGTTCTTCCAGCCGGCGCTCCAGGTCTGTCGTCCAGCCGGCGTAGAGCGTGCCATCGGCACATTCCAAGAGATAGACAAACGGCATATCACCTGGCTATCCCTCTCTGGACCTCGGACGGCCCAATGAGCCAAACAACACGCTGCGGAGTCCCCCTCCGATGCCATCCAGTGGGTTTTGGGTCGAGGACGCAATACCGGATTCACCCAGCCAGCGGGCGCGCGCAGCAAGAATATCCTCAAAAAGCTCTTCCAAATGCTCTGCGTCCTGGGTATCAATCAATTCCCGCCAATCGTGAAGCTCGGCAATGATTCGGTCGATCCACCGGACGAGGTTGTCCCCATTCGTCAAACAGACATCGCTGAACACGGCGGGGTCTGTCGAGGGAAATGCCGTAATGTTTCGGAACTCCTGGCCGGCCATCCGTTTCAAGTCCTTCTCGGAAGGACTGCGGGTTGCCGTGCGCACCATGGCAGCCGACAGGATGAAGGGCAGATGACCAATTCCCGCCATCAGGCCATCATGTTCAGCCGCGTCGACGAAATACGGCTCGGCCCCCAGGCTGGAGATCAATTGCACGAGCACGCGGACCGACTGTTCGTCGGCGCTCGTCGCCGGCACGACGCAGTAGAAGGATTCCTGGAACAGATCGGCTGAAGCGTCTGCCTGCCCATATCCGGCGTTTTTGACGACCGGATCGCCGCCGACAAAGCTCACATGGGCCGGCAGCAGTTCTTCAGCCCACACCATGACCTGCACCTTAGTAGATGCGGTGTCCGTGATGAGCACGCCCTGCTTCAGATCTTGGGCGATAGCCTGAAACGTGTCGCGGATGCCGGACACCGGAATGGCCAGGAAGATCATATCAGCATCCTCGACGGCGCTGATCAAGTTCCACTCAACTCGATCGATGGCGCCCAGCCTGGCGGCTTCCTTGGCGACGTTGAGATCTCGATCATGGCCGACGATCGTGAAGTTTTTCTTTACTTTTTGCAGCGCCAGACCCAGCGATGTGCCGATCAGGCCCATCCCGACAACTGTAACTTGTGCGTCTTCCATCTACCTGCCCTTACGAGTTCTCGTCGGCGGCTTGCAGCGCCGCCAATTCGTTCATGTCAGCATGGGATTTGAACGGTGATTGATGCGACAAGATCAATTCCACCACCCGTGGCGAAGAGCCAGCTTCGGCTGCCAGTCTCGCCCCGAGCTCTGGGTGATGCACGTGTACGTAGAAGGGCCGACGCCAGCCGGTATCAGCGTCTGCCAGCCACCTCAGTCCGGCCGGCCACACCGCCCGCAGAAGTACGATGGCCACTCGATACACCAGGCGCAGACCGCCATCCGTTTTCCCAATGTCGTGCAGCAATGCCGCCTGCACGACCTCTGCGCCATCCCAGCCCCGGTCGAGCAGTGTGCGTGCGACCGCTATGGCATGTTGCTGGTCATTCGCCGGCATCCGCTCGAACAACCTCTGCTGGGCCGGCGAGAGATAGCGCTCCACCAGCCCCTGGTCGGCTTCCGAGAGATGGCCGGCGGTGACAGCGGCAAAGAACTGTCGCACCCGATAGACGGAGGCGCTTGCCAAACCCTGGGTCACGAGCCTGTCATCAAAGAGAACATGAAGCGAATAGGTGGATAGATGATCTGCCCCAGCAGGTCAACACCAACGAGAGTGGGCAGAAAGACAAGCCCGATCAGGATAATCGGCGCGTAGGTCTCGATACGGCGCAGACTGCTGGCAAGATTGGCAGGCAGGATTGCCAACGCAACCTTGTAGCCATCGAGGGGCGCCAGAGGGATCAGGTTGAATACCGCCAGGGCCAGATTGATGAAGATGACCGTGGCGAACAAGCTCTCGGCCGATGGAAACAGTCGGCTAGCTTGACCGGCCGGCAGCAAACCCAGACGTAGCGGAATGGCAAACAGCAGGGCGGTGAGCACGTTGGAGGCCGGGCCGGCGAAGGAGACCAGCGCCATGCCTACCGTGGGGTCCGTCCTGAGCATGTACGGATTGACAGGCACGGGTTTTCCCCACCCGAAACCGGCGAAGAGAATCATGAGCGAGCCGACGGGGTCCAGGTGAGCGAGTGGGTTCAGCGTGAGCCGGCCCTGGTTCTTGCTCGTCTGGTCTCCCAGTTCGTTAGCAGTCCAGGCGTGCGCGAATTCGTGAACGGTGATCGCAACCACCAGCGCAATGATGACACTTATGAATCCAGCAACAGATCGCGGCAATATACAAATCCTCCGTTAGAGTCTATCAACAGTCAGGGCGTATTATACCACAATTCAATGATGCACCCAAAAGGAGCGTGAAATCGCTTGTTCTCATGAAGATTGATTGCTCATTCGTAGTTGTGATATAATCTGCATGCGATGGAAATTCGAATGGGTGATGTGGTGCGGTTGCGGAAGCAGCATCCCTGTGGCTCCTACGAATGGCAGGTGACCAGGCTGGGGGCTGACATCGGCATGCGGTGCCTGGGATGTGGCCGGCGGGTTCTCCTGCCGCGCCGAAAGTTCGAGAAGAGCGTCAAGACGTTCATCGAGCGCGGTGAAGGACCAAGCGTTCACCCGCTCACCGATCAACAGGATACCCCAAGTCAGTCGTGAAGCTGCTGATACTCATGTCGGACACTGGTGGTGGTCATCGGAGCCCCGCCGAGGCCATCGCCGCCGCGCTAGAGCGGTTGGAGCCAAGGTCGGACGTCGAGTTGGTGGATTTCTTCGCCACATGTGCTCCTTTTCCCCTCAACCAGGCCGGCGCCATCTACGGACCCTGGGTTAACTATGCTACTCCTCTGTGGGCCGCCGGCTTCCACCTGACCGACGGTCGTCGGCGGGCGGCTGTTCTCAACTGGATGATCAGCATGGCCACACGCCGGCCAGTCGAAGCGATATTACAAACTTTCCAGCCAGATGTCCTGGCCTGCGTTCACCCTTTAGCCACACGATTAGCAGCCGACGTGCGCCGGCGGGCCGGACGTGTTTTGCCCCTCGCCACTATCGTGACTGATCTCAGCACCGCCCATGCGGCCTGGTTCACCCCGGACGTCGATCTTCTTGTTGCACCCGGTGAGAAGGTACGCAAACGGGCTGTCAAGGCTGGCATCCCTCAGGAAAACGTGGTCATCACCGGGCAGCCGGTGCATCCGAGATTTATCGACATTGCTGTCGATAAATGCACGGCCCGCCGCAGCCTCGGATTAGACCCCAACCGCTATACGGTGTTGTTGATCGGGGGCGGAGAAGGCATGGGGAGCGTCGCCGCGATGTCCACGGCGATTGACGGTGCCGGCCTCCCTGTGCAACAGATAGTGATATGCGGACGCAACGAGTCGCTGCGACGCCGGCTAGACAAACAGTCCTGGCGCGTTCCAACCCGCGTCTTAGGCTTCGTGCGAAACATGCCGAACCTCATGGCCGCTGCTGACGTGGTTGCCACAAAAGCAGGCACCAGCACCATCTGCGAAGCTCTGGTTGTTGGCCGACCAATCTTACTCACGGGATACATACCTGGGCAGGAGCCCGGCAATGTGGACTTCGTCGTGGAGGCCGGCGCTGGCCAATTGACCGATTCGCCCCCGGCTCTGATAGCCGCCTTGCAGAATCTCATCAATTCCAAGAGCCGAATTCAGGAACGCATGGCCGACAATGCACGTCGCCTGGCAAAGCCAGAGGCTGCCTGGGACGTCGCTGAGCTTCTCCTCGACCTCGGATGATGGGCAAACGGCTCAGGCCCTTAGGCCCGGTCGTTCATTGTCGGTCATTCGTCGTTCGCCGACCGATCAGAGGCAGATACCGCTCGTATGGTACCCGCTCCATCACCAACTCTAGCTCCACGTCATCCACGTCGAACGTCGTCGGGCGCTCCTCGTCTGTGGTGGCGCTGATGGCGATCTGAATCGTCTCGCCGATGTATTCGCTGAACCGGACGGTCGTCGAATGCCACTGTCCATCGGCATCGTTGTCGGTGAGTGTCTTGAGGAGCCGCAGGAGCTGCCGGCCATCCGACGTCAGCAGCACGACGTTGAGCACATCTCCGTTGGTGGCCGGCCCTTCTCCTATCACTCGCGTCCAGAAAGATAGCTCGGCCAGGATTCTTGGGCGGCCACTCATCCCCTCCAGTTCTGGGCAAACAAGGCTGATCACCTGTCGCGCCTCGTCCCAGGCGCTGTTTGTCGTGCCCATTCGCAGACCCCATTCCCCAGTTCGTCGCGCCTCCTGACGAACAAGCTCTCCCGCGCCGCCGTGGCGGTTCATCAACCATGGATCGGCCGGTGAGCCTGTTTCGAACCCTGGATTCTGAATTATGTGGCATCCTGTGCCCGATGCCGGCGTTGCCGTCACAGTCGCCCGGGGATCTATCGTCTTGGTGGCCGTGGTGGTTGCACCGGGCGGGTGTGGCAACACAGTACGGGTAGCAGTCGCAGTTGGTACCGGAGGTGGCGGTGGCGGTAACAACGTGCGTGTTGGTGTTGAAGATGGTCCGGGTGGCGGCGGAGGTGGGGGAGGGACCTCCGAGGTTGCGGTGGGCGATAGGACTGGCGGCGGTGGCGGCGGTGGCGGCACTAACGTCGGCGTCAGTGTCGCTGGGAGAGTGATATAACTCACCCAGTCTGGCGCCTGTCCGCGCACCGCAGCCTGATCTGACCCAAGTGGCAGGACCGCTCCGGTTTGCAGATCGTACAGATAGATTCTCGGTGGTTCCAGCTCAACATTCTCGAGGTTGAGACGCTGACGCGTAAACACGACGCTCCTGCCGTCCGGGGACCAGGCCGGATCATACACACGATATGGAAGATCAATGAGCTGTCTAGGATGGCTGCCATCAGCGTTCATGATCCATATCGTGGAGCCTTCGATGGGGATGGGTGTTGCGGTCGGGAGCAGTGTAGCTGTGGCCGTGCCAGTTGGCGTGCCCGTCGGCAGTGGCGGGCTTGTGGAGGTGACGGTACCAGTCGCTGTCGACGTGCGCGTGGCAGTGCTGGTCGCAGAGGCGGTAGGTGTCGCGGTGTCAGTTGCCGTAGATGTAGGCGTCGTGGTGCCAGTCACCGTCGATGTGAGGGTTGCAGTGCCGGTCGCGGTGGATGTATTTGTCGTAGTGCCAGTCGCTGTCGGCGTGGGAGTTGCCGTGTCGGTTGCTGCAGTCGTGGAAGTAGCGGTCGTGGTGGATGTGTGTGTTGCAGTGCCAGTGGCTGTGGAAGTGGGCGTAGCGGTGCCAGTGGTCGTGGTTGTGGGCGTTGCAGTACCGGTTACTGTAGATGTAGGTGTCGCAGATGCGGTCGCAGAGGATGTAGGCGTTGCTGTGCCCGTTATCGTGGCTGTAGACGTAGCGGTGCTGGTTGGTGTGGCTGTGAGGGTGACGGTAGCCGTGGTTGTTGCGAGAGAGCTTAAGGCCCAGTCTGCGGCCGGCATTGCTGACTGTGCAGCCAATGGCGCATCCAGGATGTCTACGGATGTGAACAGGATCTGTGTTCCGTCTGGCGACCAGGCCGGCTGCCGGTCGTGGGTGTATAAGCGATGTGTCAGCCGATGCACGTCCAGCGTAGAAAGGTCAACCACACAGATTTCATCCTGATCATCCTTTTGGCAAGTATAGGCAATATGCCGGCCATCCGGGGACCAACTGGGATAGCGGTCAGCGCTGGAGAAATCATCCGTAACCCGACGCGCGATGCTGCTCCGCAAATCCGCGACCCAAATGTCGAACTGGGATCCTTGGAGGTCCCAGGCGAATGCGATTTCCGTCCCGTCGGGTGACCAGACCGGGTCGACTTCGCGCCGGAAGGCGCTAACGATCAGACGACGGGGGTCTGTACCATCACTGTTCATGACCATGATTCCAGAGGAGCCGAACTGATTCGATACGAAGGCTACCCGGGAGCCATCCGGGGACCAATCTGGGTCGATCTCATCGGTGAAGAGGCTGACCGTTAGCCGGCGATCGCCAGTACCGTCCGCGGAAATCCGGTACAGCTCGAACTGATCCGCTATGCGGTTGGTCGTGTAGGCGATAAAGCCCGAGCTACCAGCCAGGGAGGGTGATGAGGGATGTTGAATCGCAGGCAACATTAAAGTGCCGGTGACGAACAGCAGCGCCACCAGCCGGATGGCCCACATCCTCATTAAGATCACGCGTATTCCCTTTTTGTTCGTCTGGCGGTCACGCTGTGCAGATCAGCAAAGTCGCAATGGAACCACATGAGTCGGTGTCGTCGTCATAGTAAACAGAGTTGTCGTATGAAACCCTGCGGATGATTCCCTCCATCGCATGTTGACACGGTTTGGCCGTCGTAGTACAATTGCAATGGGTTATCATCTGAAAGGCAGAACGATTCACTCATGGCAGACGTTATCCAACTCGTCGTAGATTACTCAATCTGGCTCTACGTCCTGTGCTCATTGGGTGTGCTTGTCTACCTGCGCTCGATCCTGCTAGCACGCCGGGAGCGCAACACAGCATTGTTCACTCTGGAACGCGAAGCGGCATCGACGCGCGCCACGCGCGGGCTTGTTGGCGTTTTTGTGTTTGTCAGCCTAGCCGGCTCCGTGTTCTTCGTCGACGAAATGCTAGCCCCCCGCATCCCCGAAGCAGTGGAACAGGATGACGAAGCGGCCATAAAGACGGTGTTCCTCTTGACACCGACCAGTGATGTACCCACCGCCATACCGCTGCCGCCCACCCCAACCCTCGCACCCTCGCCAACAGCCACCCGCCGTGTTTTCCCGACATTGCCTCCTCCGACGGCAACACCAGCGCCTGTGGCGAGATGTTCGAATATCGCCAGGATAACGGTACCGGGAGTCGGTGCCGTTCTTTCAGGGCAGGTGTCAATCTACGGGACGGCGGCGGCCTCGGACTTCAACTTCTATAAGATTGAATACCACCGCGAGGGCGAACCGGAGGAGTTCTGGCACAGCATAAGTGAAATTCATGAGAATCAGGTAGTGGATGGGCTATTGGACGTTTGGAATGTGAGTGGCTTCCCGACCGGCAGTTATCGGCTGAAGCTCACGGTGGTAGACATCACCGGAAACTACCCTCCACAGAACCGTTGTGAGGTTCCTGTCGTGATAGCTGAATAAGCGGGCAGGACGATTATCTCGTCACCATGGCCCTCTGAAATCGTGAGGGCAGAAAGGCCGCCGGCAGCTACCACCGGCGGCCTTTCTGGGGCTACAGTCTTAAGAAATAGCTAAGGGTAGTAGTGCTTAGCAATTAGCGTGAGGTAAAACTTGTAGACGGCCAACTCCGTGTCGCTGAAGTAGATGTCCCAGGCATCATTCGAGTCATCTTTCTGGGCCCAAACTGCGTAGACTTGATTGCCTATCGGTGATGCGGCTATGGCCGGGCCTTTTACACTGATCCCGCTGTCAGAGATGGTCTCAGTATTCCACCAGTCTCCGATGCCCAGCCATGGACGAGTCAAGATGGCGTTTGTAGGGTCCCCTTCATCCCATGCCACGAAGAATCCTCCGCGGCCGTCAACCGTCACCGCCGGCGCTCGGGAATTGGCGTCGCTGTTTGACAGGTTGCGGGCCGACACGAAGGAAGCAAAGCTGTCGAGCTCGCGCCACCTGACGTAGATCTCGTCATCACCGTTTACAGTTTCCTGCCACACAACAACCGCTTTTTCGTCACTGATGGTGATATCGGGCCGGCGTGAATAGTTCGAACTTTCAGAAACATTGAACCACCATTGCGGCCATTCATCGGGCCTCTCTTGCCATTTGTACGCCACGTCGGCCACGTCGGAAGCGCCTGAGCCATCTAAGTCTACCGCCATCCATGTCAGGTGTAAACGACCCTCGCCATCAGCCGCGAGGGAAGGAACCTGTCCCTCCCCACCGGCTATTGGGCCTGTAGTCCAATTGCCGGGGAATCCTGGTGTTGGGCGGCCCCCATACAGCAGTCCATAGCCAGTCACGGCCTCAACCCAAACGATATGCGGTTCCCCGCTCGGATCGACGGCAATGGCCGGCTGGGCCGATTGAGGGTCTGTTCGAGCCACACGAGCAAGCGTCACAAACCCAGTGCCATCGTTGAAGGAATAGAAGATTTCGTCGTTGTTGAACCAGAAGTTTTTCCAGGCAAGGTGCAGCGTGCAATCGGAGCCCACGGCAATGGCAGGCTCTGACCCTTTGGCCGTGACGCCGGTTTCCTTGAACTGCACACGGCGCGCATCGTTCCAGCCGGCGGCAGGATCATTGAATCGGTACCAGATCTCCCCATCCTGCTCCCACACGACATAGATGCCCCCGCTCGCACATACCGCGATGTCAGGATGCAAAGCGTCGGCCGAGTCGTCGGGATTCGAGACAGTGGTTGGCTCAGACCAGGTGCGTGGGTTAGACGCGGAGTTCGTTGAACCGGGTTGAGCAGAAGCGGTATTGATCGACACAGCCTGGCTCACGAAAAGCAGGCACACGACGACTGCAATCAGATGCAGTCTCTTCGAGAGATATTCGTGTGGCATCATAAGCTCCTCAGCTTCTTTGTCGATGCCAGGTCTCCGAGCCACCTGAACGACTTGGCAGGTGATACAAATTCAACTCCGCTCATGGGATCATGGCTTCCTGTATACTACATTCTACTTCAGCCCCACCCCAAAGGCAAGACGCCGTGCGCTGGTAAATGCTCTATGGCTTCCTCGGCGGCCCGAGCCGAAAGGCCCGAGCTCGTGTTCGTTAACCTTGTGGTTGTGTGGGTTTCGTAGGATTAGCGGCACATAGCCTTTGTGCGCTGGAAGGGGGGTCGATGATGGGCCTGGGCTTGTCGTCCGCGTAGGTTCAGGTGTAATGGTTGGGGTCTTCGTCGGCCCGCCTATGGGTGTCGGCGTGACGGAGGGAGTGCGGTTTGGCGTCGCCGCTGCCGTAGCCGCCGGCGTCAAGCTCACCGTGGCGGTTGTTGTGGCCGCCGGCGTCAAGCTCACTGTCGGCGTCCCTGTGGCTATGGTGGTTGGCGTCCCTGCTGGTTCTAACGGCAGGCGGACAGCCCGATAAAAAATATCTGTTTCTCCTCCAACGCCTGGCGCAGCCCACACAATATTCACCAGACCATCTTCTCCGGCCACCAGTTGGGGTGAGGTTGCATCGGGCTGGTCGCCGGCGACCAGTTCGCCGGCCGCCCATGACTGAGTAGTCGGTTCTAACACACGATACTGCAGTCCACTCTGCCCAGCAAAGGCCAGGTAGGCTGAACCTTGTTCGTCTACTGTGATGGCCGGCGCCCCCACCCGAGACATGATAGGGGCTACCAGCTCGCTCCCGGACGGCCAACTGGACCTGCGGCCCGAGCGATATGCGATCATCTCGGCGACGCCGGCGATCTCACGCCAGCCCAAGTACAGCATTCCGGCCTGATCAATCGCCATCGCCGGTTCCACCGAATCAACAGACGGGCGATCCGATAGCACGTAGGTTAGTGACCAACTGCCCTGCGCGTCTTTCCAGCGGTAGTAGATGTCGTCAGTTTGACCCAGGATTGACGCGTTCGACCAAACCAGGTGCAGTCTGCCATCGGAGTCCACGCCGATGTCTGGTTCTCTTCCGAAAGCGATATTCTGGGGAGAACCCCACTCTGAGCCCGATCGTCGACGGTAACGAAGCATTGAAGAACCGCCAATGGAGTCAACCCAAACGACATGAGACTCGCCATCGGGGCCCACTGCCACCGCTGGTGACTCGAGGGTGCCGAGGCTGCCTACGGCGACGTTGTCGGCGTCGAGCCACATGTGAAGTGCGCTATTCCACCTCCTGTATCGAATGAAGCTGGCGTTGAAACCTCCCCCCAGCGTACTCTCATCCAGCCATACGAGATCCACGGTGTCATCCGGGCCGACGGACAGGTTGGGCTGCGTGCCGGCTTCCAGGCGGGCCGGCGTGCTCCAGTGACTGGTGTCGATCCGATAAGTGTGATAGATTTCTGGCCAGCCGTAGATGGTTTCTACCCACACTACATGAATCGCGTCCGCGACGACAGCGATGACGGCTCCGGATGATGGGTTCTCAGAAATCGAGAGATTGTGGATATCGCTCAGGCTAAGAGGGGAAAAGGCAGGGAATACCGTTGTCGACACTGCCATCCAGCCGAGGCCAAGGGCTGTGCCGGTCACGATGAGCGATAGAGGAAACGCGTGGCAAGGGCGCATTTGGGCAGGGATCTACTGGTTGATGTCTACTGTTCCAGGATCTTAATCCATATACCTTGCAGGCTGCCGTCTGGATTCTGTTTTGCCCGAACCTGCACGGGAGCGTCAACAGCCGGTGAAGCTTCACTAATGTCCACAAAAGTGGAGTCTGTGACGAGTACGTGTTTGCACGCACTAGCAGTGGGGTTCACTGCCAGATCACATGTGCCAGCGGCAGCGTCCTCAATGATCCACTCACCGATGAGGGGCGAACCATCGGACACCATAGGCAACTGCTTGATCACACCGTTGAATTCTTGTATCTCCGCACCGGGTCCGTACCATAGTTCCAGAGCCTCAACTGACCGCGCGCCGGTCATGTTTCCTGCTACGCGAACCTCCTCACCAACTTGCGGCCGCTCACCCCACATGATTCCACGAAGAGTGGTTCTTCTCGTAACGATGACGCGCATCTGGCTGACAATCCAGTGAGCCTCGTCGTCGGATACTTGCTCCCAACCTGCTACCACGCCCTCGAAGTCGACTCGCCGAATGTTTTGCGCGGGTGGCGTTGTGTGAATGGTGGTGGCCATCACTGATCCATCAGCCCGTTGAAGCCCTTCGACCTCGGCGAGGTAGCCGGCTATCAGATCACCGTCAACGACGGTGTCTGGTGTAATATCCACTCGCGTGCTTTGTACCGTGATATGCGTCCCCCACTCATCTGAGTACACCAACTCGATCACGCCAGTCAGTTGGACCGGCTTGACCCAATTCGGGAAGAACCGAATATGGGTTGCCAGGTACTCCCCTACACCGGTTGCCAACAGTCGGGCTCTGACGTAGTCGTGAATGAGCGGGGCAATTCCCTGTGGCTCGACCACTGTTTGTGGTGTCACCCGAACCGAGAGTGCATCCCCTCCCGCACGTTCGATTTGCCAGATGCCATCAAAGGCGTTTGGTGGCAGTTGTTTTATTGTTCCGAATACCTGAACCGGGGCCGGCATTGCCTGGTCCGGCTGAGTGGCATAGGTGAGCCGGCAACCCTCGGCAAACTCCAGCCGGAACACATACGGGGCTTCGACAACCGCGTTTGTGAAGGTAAACTCGACTTCCACCGACTGTCCCGCCTCAACCGCCGGCACAGCGTTCTCGGTGTTGTGTGTAACCGTAGCCGTCCCCTCGCTGCGCTCGCCCACCCAGAACGGAGCGCCATCAATGGCGACTTGAGTCAGCGAACCGCCGAACTGCGTAGTCCAATCGATCTGCACAGCCTGCAGTTCCGCCGGCACTTCCCCAGTGTTCTGAATAGCCAACCAGAGACGATTGCCATTCGTCCGTATTGGTGTGTCACCATCGACCGCCATCTGACAAGGTACCGACTCCTCCATGCGAGTTGTGGTCAAGACGGGGCAATCATTCGGCAGGTCTACCTGCAGGGCGTAGTGTTGAGGGAGGGCAGTGTTCTCGAACACGAAGCCCAGTGCAGACTGGCTATTTGGAGACAGGCCGGCTCCAGGGAGCAGGTCAACGCCGGCGGTCATGCTTGCCGGGGAGCTAGCCCTCGGAAATAGGTGACTCGACGGATCAACAATCGAGGCATCGTCGAGTGTGATATCTACAAGCGGGCCGTTGGCTTCGGGGAAGGAAAGCCAGATTCGCTCGATAGGCTGATGGACCTCTCCCAAGTTCTGTAGGATCAGGCCCGCCGTCTGTTCGACTACCTGAAGGTCGCCTTCCTGCCGAACCGGACACTCCGACGGTGGTTCCGCGTTGGAGAACACCGACTGACAGCTATCGACCTGAAGAGCAATCGTATAGCCAACTAGCGGCGCCCACTGATCGAAAAGCAGTCGGATGCTGGATGACTGCTCTGGTTGGAGGATGATGTTGGCATCGGTAGCGACATCTATGTCGATCGGTGAAGTCGTGCCAGGCGCCGAAAGCAAGGTTGTTTCGTCGTCGATCGCGATGTTGTTGATCGTAGTCGGATTATCTGACCAGAAGACC
This sequence comes from Anaerolineae bacterium, assembly GCA_046756905.1. GTDB lineage: Bacteria > Chloroflexota > Anaerolineae > Epilineales > JAANWY01 > JBHHTZ01. Next base: position 15,785 of record JBHHXF010000010.1, read on the forward strand.
AATAGCCGGTTGAGGGAAAGAGGGGAATCGGTAGTGTTCTTGACATCAAGAATGGCTTCCTGGTCATTCACTGAAAAGCGATTAAACGTGATGAAGCAAGCTTCTTGAATTTGTGAAGCCGGCTGGTTACTATCGAACAGGGTGTAGCAACTTTGGCCCAAGTGAAGCAGTACAATGTACTGCCCATCCGTCGCCTGATTTGAGAACCGCAGCCCCAGCGCTGTCTGCTCGCCGGCCTTGATAGTCGGCATCAGGGTAGACGTATCCGGGAACACGGTGGCAGAGCCGCCATCTTCAGCACCTTGCCACAGTGATCGGCCACCAAACAGAACCTCGACCAGGTCGCCATTGTCCACTGGCCACACTAACGTAATGGCGCGGACCGTAGCAGCCACAGCTTCATTCGACAACGTGATACCGACCGTGTCGGTGGCGATCTCCATGCTCGATGCAACATGGACGCCACACGCGGCAGCGACGGGAGTGGGGACAGGTGTTGGAGATTCCTGAAGCAGGGCCTCAAGGATTCTATTTGGTGTTTTGGCGCCCGCGTAGCCTGCTGTAGTAAACGCTGCCAGGGCCAGAGTCAGGCTGACTATGGCAGCCATGAGAAGAACAACAGCTACCACAAGCCTAGGATCTCGGCGGGTTGGCATTGTATTCTTGGTCATCTCTATCTCTTGAATTGCGCTCCCTCGAGTGCGCCATTCGCTAGCCCCGAAACGCTATCTATCAGAAAGCTGCCGGCTAGGGAGTCGGTGTAAGAGTCGTATCGTCCGGCAGAGCTGTATCAGTTGCGACAGGTGACGGTTCAACTGTCGGCATCTGAGTATCTTGTGTCGTGGGCGAAGGCGTCACAGTTTCTTCAGGCCCCACAGTCGGTGTTGCTTGAAGCGATGGAGGCTCGGGTGTTGATGTCTGAGTAGGCGTCTCTGTCGACGTCGGTGTGGGTGTGGGAACAACGAAAATGCGCTGGGCAGAGAATGAGCGATCTCCCAACTGACAAGCTTCGATTTGCACCACAGCGCCGACGACGGGTGCGCCTTGGATCTGTGTTTCGTCATCAACGCTGACAATGAACTGGTCTGGAGAATCTTGACCCTCAATGCTCACGATTACTTCAACGATCCACAGGCCGGCCTCTGAGTCTATTGAGAGAATCACACCCTCGAACAGAGCCGGGTTCTCGCACGCACGCAGGATTGTTATCCGGTGCGCGAATACCCTTCTCGACGACTCCCGCACCCCAACGACTTCAGCAAAAGCGCCCAGTCTCAGCTCGCCCTCGTATTTGGTCCGATCGTCCGTACGCACCTCGTAGCCACCGATACGCCACAGCGAATCACGCTCTTTCGATTCTACAACACCAGTAATAGTGACCTTCTCCTGTGGCGGTGGACTCTCTGCCTCGACGTTTATCTCGATTGCCTCAAATCGGCCATCCTCGAAGCGATTGGCCCGCACATGGGCAGTACGACCGACAGCCGGCTGTCCTTTGATGATTGTGTCTGACGTTATGTGGATCTCTTGACCGGCCACGACCCACACTGTTTCGCCGATGGAATCGATTGTACCCCTGAGTTCGAAAACATGTACTACAGGACCCACCACAGCAGTTGCCGTCGGGAATGGCGTATCCGTCACCGTAGGCTTGGGGGTGAGCGTTTTGCTTGGGACCACCTTCTTTGTTGGCTGCTTGGTAGGTTGAGGCGTGTCAGTCTTTGTCGGTGTATCTGTTGCTATCTCAGTCGGTGCGATGGTAGCACTTGGTGTATCGGTTGCCGTCTCTGTTGCCGCCAATGCACGCTCCGTTGGGGCTTGCTCCCGAACCGCAACGCGTTCTGCCACCAGCCGGCCATCCTCGGAACGGACATGCACATCTGCGATGGAACCTGCGCGCGGTTGTCCCAGGACATCGGTCTCATCCGAGACATGAATGGTAAGACCGTCTTCGAGCACGAATGAGTTGGCCTGCCAGTCAATTATGATGCCGGCAACATCCTTTTCAAAGATACGTCCTTGCTCCGTAGCTTGCCGAACCTCTTCCCGCTCCTCAGCCTGTATCTGCTTGACCTTGGCGACTCGGGCCTCCGGGTTCCGGATCGTGATAAGCTGAACCTGGCGCGTTACCTGTTTTACCGAGTACAGCGTGTCGCCTGGCAAGCTGCTCTCTGATGCTTGAACTACAACTCCACTGGCCGTTCCGAACAACAGCAGAACTACCACAATCGCTGTGGCGGCACGCACCCACGCTGGGCCGGATATGCCGGTTGTGAAGAAGTCTCGCACCCTATCAATCAACGAATGCTTCGAGGTGCGTTGCTCCTCACGCAGGCGAGCAGCCTCGGTCAGGAAGCGCTGTCTACCTCGGGCCAGAGCATGCGGTCGTGGGGGTTCTGTGAAGCGCAGCGAGTCTGCAAGCTGCACCGTCTCCAGCAGCGGTTTCAGTTCGCGGGCATAGTCAGGGTAGCGCTCCAGGCAGGCCGATATGGTATCGCCAGCTCGAAGGCGATAAAGGCAGTCATCTAGCACGGTCGCGAAATCGGTACTCATAGTTGCCTTTGCTCTTCCACGTTGAGAACGCGGCGGAGGGCAGCCAGACCGCGGTGTTGCAGGGCTTTTACAGCTCCTTCTGTCTTGCCGACAATCTCTGCTACCTCTCGATTCGAGAGGTCTTCTGCAAACTTCAACACGATCACTTGCTGCTGCTCCTCAGTCAGGTGATGAAGAGCAGACCGAACCTGTCTACTGGCCAGGATGCGCTCGGCAATCTGAACAGACTGATCATCGGTCGCTGCAATTCGTTCATTAAGCGGCGGACCTTCGCGTTTCGACTGCCGCCGGTAATGATCAACCACCAGGTTGTGAGCAATCCGATACAACCACCCCTGGAGTGATGATGTCCAGCCCTTGTCGCTCTGAATAGCCTCCAGGGCACGTAGGAAGACGTCAGCCGTCAGGTCCTCGGCGAGTGGTCGATCTCCGGTCCTATGGTAAATGTAGTTATAGATTTTCACAGAGTACTCGTCATAAATCTCCGCGAGAGTTGCCGGATCATACTCGCCGGCCCGTTCGAAGCGTGCCCGTTCCTCACTCATGGGCGCACTCCGACTTAGCCGCAGTCCGCCATCCATTGTCTATGACGTGGCGGCTACAACAAGGATACGATGCCAGATATCTGCAGTGACTAGGATTTGGTGCGACGTTAGGCAGGCATAGGTACATCATCTGGTCGCCGTCATGTTGTTCTGAATACAATCGGAATGGGCAGTTTTGACCGTGCGAATTTGTTCGAGAAACGTGGGAGAGTCGTAGAAGCCGGCGTCGGCTTGAGTTTGAACATCCGTAGCAATGATTCGTCAACTTGACCCTTCGACATGCCCCTCGACAGCTCAGGAAGAGCTTCGGGCGGGGCTTTTCAGGCTTCTATTGCCCCCACAGCGGGCTATTGAGAACCCGTTGCGCAGCCGGTCTCATTACTATATCCTGAATACTTGCCGTCCTCCTCACGGAAGGCACGCATACGATAGAAGTATTGCGTATCACTTGTCACGGACATGTCACTATACGCGGAGGCGTCGCCGGCCACTGCCGCAACCTGACTCCAGGCGTTGCCGTTAGCCCGGCGCTCAAGCTGGTTGCTGGTCACGTCAGCACTGTGATTGGTCCAAGTTAGATCGATCTGTGTCGGCGCGACTACTTGACACGCCAGATCAGATGGCGCCGCTGGCGGTGGCTGCTCCGCCGGCGTCGTGCAATTTGCAGGATCACTGTATCCCGAGAATACGTTGTCGCTGTCCCGGTGCCCCCGAACACGGAACCAATACCGTGTTGCGGGGTCCAGTCCCGTGAAAGTATAGCTTACAACATTCGGTTGAACCGTCGTCTCTATCCAGGCTTGCCCATCTACCGACTGCTCGACCCGGAAATCTGTCTCGCCTATGGTGTAGTCTGCCCACTGGAGATCGATCCGGGTCGGGCTCTGTACCTGGCAGGTCAGGTTGCCGGGCGCAATCAATTCGGATGGCGTTGGTATGGGTGTCGCTGTCTGCGTTGCGTCCGGTGTAGGGCTAGGCGTCCAGGTTCTCGACGGCGTCGGTGTCTTGGATGGTGTTGGTGTCTTGGATGGTGTTGGTGTCTTGGATGGCGTCGGTGTCTTGGATGGCGTCGGTGTTCGTGTTCTGGTCGGCGTTAGAGTCGGGCTGTATTCCTCAACGCTGATCTGATACGTCTTGTCCGCCCCATACTGGTCCAGGTTGATGACAGTCGCAAAGGCCACGCCGTCTACAGCCGAGATAAAGTCCACAGCCGATGCCAGGTTTCTACCGGGTTCGGCGTCGTCGCTCTCACAGGTTTCTGGCCGGCACGAGATAGCGTCCACTGCCAGGATGATCTTTGTGTCAACGCCAAGGGTCAGGTTGCTGGTCGTAATGCGGTATGAACGCCCCTTCTTGACCCGGAAGCGCACTTTGTCGACGTCACCCGGCGGGAAGAAAGTATGTGAATGGGACTCGCCAAGGGCCATGTGAGTCGCTTGGTCGGCGAAATCGTCTGGTTCGTACTTGTCCCTTCCTTCGGGCGTCGCTGTTGGCATGGGGGTGTTGGTCGGTGCCGGCGTGTTAGTCGGTGCCGGCGTAAGCGTTGGCGCTCGTGTAACCGTCGGACCAATGGTCCCTGTTGGTAACGGGGTGGTCGCCGGCATACTCGGACTCGGCGTGCTGGTTACGAGGCCGGCTGTTGGCGTGGCCGATGGCTGAGGTGGCTGAAGAGTGAACGGGGCAGCCGCACGATACTCGGTTCCTTGAACTTCGGCGAGGATGACTATGCCGTCACCAACGGGCATGCTAGGCTGCCAAACGAAGTCCACGGTAAAAGTGCCATCTGCACTGACCGTTGTCGTGCCCAAGGGGAAGGGCTCGCCCGCAATCTGCTTGCTATCGCCAACCTGGATGGGGCCGGCCGCAGAGCCCAGTGCTTCGGGACTGGCCAATCCCTGGGATACAAGGCTGAAAGTGACCTCCGCGAAGGCCGGCCAGCCCTGGCCAATGACTGTGAAACTGGGGCTAGCGGCCGTGTCAACTGCAATAGCTGGCGCCAGTTCGCCGCCCGGAACGAACACTACCGGCTGAGATACGGCCAGTTCGCCAACCTCGGCACAGGTCAGGCAAAGACGCCCGTCTTTCATCGTTCGGAGTCCGGCCTCGGCGCTGTCCACTTCGTAAACAATAGGTTTACGCTGTCCTGTTTCCTCCGATGTTTCGAAGGGTCTAAAGACATAATACTTGCTGTTTCGTTCCAGCACGAGATAGGTGCAGTAGGGAGTGTCAACTTTGGGTGGCAACTTGAACTCCTTGGAGTACAGTTGCACCTGCGACAATGACCCGCCATCGCACATGTCCGATCGGGCATCGAGGCGACCCACTTGCGAGACGAATGTGGGCACCGCGAATAACAAGATGGCTGTGGCGCTCAGAGCGGCGTTGCGTTCAGGCGCTGTGAGAGGGTGCGGGCGGCTAAACAGCCGCGATTGCCGGAATACCTCGAATGTTTCGACCAGCCGTGGATACCTGGCCTGCCACTCGTTTGGTATGCTGCGGCTGCGAATCCAATTGCTCAGGAGTCGGTAGAGGGACCACAGGGGGATGATTGTCAGGACGAGAGCAAATGCAAACAAGACCTTCTCTACCGTGCTACCACTTTCTAGAAAGTCACCGAAGAGCTGGAAGCCCTCCCGCGCGGGAATGCCCTTGCGGATAAGCCAACCCCACAGTGGCGTCAACTCTGGGAATAGGATCAGAAAACTGATCAGATAGGCCAATAACAGAATGCCGGCGATGATGGAGCGGGCCGGCGGGAACCGGGCCGAGAGGCGATCCCACAGCACGATGAAGGCAAGAGGTATCAACAAAAGAACGCCAAGGGCGACCAGACTGTAGAGCGCGACCAGCGGTAGCATCGCGAGCAGCTTCAGCGATAAGGTGACGACCCGCCAGCCCTTCAACAGGCCGGCGACGGGGTCGAGAGTGGCTGCCCACGAGAGGCCAAACGACCCGAGGTAATGTGCTCTGTAGAGCCATCCCCACAGGTAGGTCAGCGCCACGAGCAGCAATAAAGACGAGAGTAGCCTCGTCGGCGACAGCCACTCGTATGCGCCGGTCCGTGAGGGTTGTCCGTCAGTACGAGTCCAGTTCCATGCAGTGGCCGGCGCCCCGGCTACGTCTGACAATTGGACATTGGAAAAATCGACGCCCTCCAGATCGGCGCCGGCCAGAGTTGCATTGGTGAGGTCCGCCCACCACATATTCGCTCTCCGGAGTCGTGTGTGTTGTAAATCGGCTCCGTGGAGGTCCGCCCAACGCAGGTCGGCCTTGTGCAGAACAGCCCACGACAGATCCGCATCCGACAGGTCTGTCCAACGCAAGTCGGCGTGGCGAAGATCTGCACGGGCCAGATTGGCCCCATGCAGGTCAAGCCCTGAGAGGTCTGCTCCTGACAGGTCTTGGCCGGACAGATCGAGCCCCTCTGACCCTCCGTGCGCTTCAATGTACGCGATTATATCTTGGCGTTCCAAAAAGCACTCCTTGGTGGGGCGTGGCAATAGCTTCCAGGCGATCACACCTCACTCAATGGTGTCTGAGCAATGATTCTCACCGGTCATTATACCACAATTACATAAAAAGATAAACAGGGCAATGATGAAGAGCTGGAAAGCCGGCCGGCCATCGCCTCTCCGTCAACCAACCGTTGGTCGCTTGTATAATAGACGTCGGGTGACGAGTCTTCATCGTTCGCCGAAGGTCTCCTGACCGAGGCGCAGAGGGCTCGGTCAGGAGACCTTCGCCCATCACTGAGGAATAGGCGTCGGGTGACGAGTCGCTGGCTTCAGAGTCTTGACATAGC
>JBHHXF010000011.1:0-21914 GCA_046756905.1 Anaerolineae bacterium
ACAAGTTGGGGGACCCGTGGGGAAAGAGCGCATCCAGCGCCGGCCGAGTAGGAGCGAAGCGACGTATCGAGGCCAAGCGGGTTGCTTTACGGAGCCGCTCGCTTGATTTCGATACGCTATGCTACTCAATCAGCGCTCGCTCCCCCAAGTTCTGTATGCGCCCTTTCGTGACTCTAAATGGCGCATTTCGGCTCGAAAATTAGATGCGATTGCCCTGGTGTGCGGGCGTCTGGTTTGACCATCCGGCTAATTATCACTATAATTCTTGTCATCAGAAAATCATACCAACAGCGACGACGGAGAGAGTAGGCCGGCCAAAGCTGGCAGGGATAGCGGGTCATTGACTGCAAGCCCGCTTCAGGGGTAGCCGGCAGAAGTTCACTCCCGAGCCGGATGGGGGAAAAGGTCAAAGGGCGCCCACCGAGTTCCTTCGGTGAGCAGGGTTCTCAACCTGAGTAGTTCATCCCGGAAAGCCCGCCGTTACAAGGGCAGCCGATAACCCGCTTGCGGCGGGCGTCGGTGGAATGAGCGGGCACAGAACGTCTGTGTCAAGTAGGGTGGTACCACGGGAACATACTCTCGTCCCTTCGAGGGGCGGGAGTTTTTTGTTTGAACAATCTGGAAGGAAGCGGAACGAAACCGGGGACACTCAAGTCGAACTGGGGGAACTCAGAGGAACTCTGGGTAACTCGGGGGAACTAAGGGAGGAGCAGGGGATGGATCAGTTCCTCCAAGTTCCCCTGAATTCCTCCAAGTTCCTCTGAGTTACCCAGAGTTCCTCTTTTGGAGGTAGACGACCATGCTAGACGAACTACTAAAGCTACAAAAAACTGGGTTGCACGAGCTCGAGGACGTCGCCGGCCTGGACCAACTGGAGGCATGGCGGATCGCGCATCTGGGCTCCAAGGGCCGGCTAACTCAACTGATGCGCCGCATCGGGCAGTTAGCGCCGGAGGAGCGACCCCAGGCCGGCAAAGTCGGCAACCAGGTGAAGAGGGAACTAGAAGCGGCCTACGAGGCGACGTTGGAGCGGCTTAAGGTGGCGGAGCGAGAGCAGGCGCTGGAGGCGGAGCGCATCGATGTGACGCTGCCAGGGCGTCCGGTTGGGCTGGGCCGGCTGCATCTCTCAACCCAGACGCTGCGCCAGATATACGACATCTTCGCCGAGATGGGGTTCCAGGTCTATCGCAGCCGCGACGTCGAGACCGACGAAAACAACTTCGAGCTGCTGAACATCCCCAAACATCACCCGGCGCGCGATATGCAGGACACTTTCTACATCGACGAAGAGCGGTTGCTGCGCACTCACACGTCGCCGGGACAGATTCGGGCCATGCGCGAATACTACCCCGAGCCGATCCGCGTGATCTTGCCTGGCATGTGCTATCGCTACGAGCAAATCACAGCCCGCTCGGAGATCATGTTCTACCAGGTGGAGGGGTTGGCTGTGGGGCATCACATCACCATGGGCGATCTCAAAGGCACACTGGTCAACTTCGCCCGCCGCATGTTTGGGGAGGAGACCCAGGTGCGCTTCCGTGCATCCTATTTCCCCTTCACTGAACCCAGCGCCGAGATGGACATCGAGTGCATCATCTGCGGCGGAGATGGTTGCTCGGTGTGTAGGCACACTGGCTGGCTGGAGATCCTGGGGTCGGGCATGGTCCATCCGCAGGTCTTGCGCAATGGCGGCTACGACCCCGCAGTCTATAGCGGCTTCGCCTTCGGTATGGGACCGGAAAGGATCGCCATGCTGAAGCATCGTGTCGATGATATACGGTATTTCTGGAGCAATGACCTGCGGTTCCTTGAGCAGTTTTAGTGGAGATTGGAGATTAGAGACTGGATATTGGATATTGGATATTGGGTATTGGAGATTGCCACTTCACAATAACCAATACCCAATATCCAATATCCAATATCCAATCTCTCCCTGAATGGAGGATAACCATGAAAGTACCCCTTTCCTGGCTTAAAGATTACGTTGAAATCAACGTGCCGGTTGAGGAACTGGCGGAACGGTTGACGCTGGCCGGCCTTGAAGTGGCCAACATTGAAAGGGTGGGCGCAGAGTGGGACCGCGACACGATCTTTGTGGGCGAGATTCTCGAAATCAGGCCGCACCCCAATGCCGATCGGCTGGTACTGGCCGTGGTGAACTATGGCGGTGCGGAGCCGATGACCGTTGTCACCGGCGCACCCAACCTGAAGGTAGGTGTGTCGGGGCAAAAAGCGCCGTTCGGCACCGTTGGTGCGCGCGTTATCAACGGCTACGCGGAGGAGCTGGAGTACACCCGCATCAAGCCGGCCAAGATCCGAGGCGTACGCTCCGAAGGCATGGTCCTCAGCGAGAAAGAGCTGGGCCTGTCCGACGACCACACCGGCATCCTGCTGCTGGATGACGACGCGCCCGTCGGCGTTCCGCTGGCTGACTACCTGGGTGACACCGTGTTCAACTTCGACCTGACACCCAACCTGGCCCGCTGCTTCTCAGTTATCGGCGTAGCGCGCGAGGTAGCCGCGCTAACCGGGCAGGTGGTGCGCTATCCGGCCTACGAAGCCGTGATGGAGGGTCAGCCTATCGAAGGGCAGTTGAAGATCGAGATCGAGAACCCGGACCACTGCCCGCGCTTCACGGCCACCCTGATCCGCGACGTCGAAATCGCCCCGTCGCCACGGTGGATGCAGCGCCGGCTGATGCTGGCCGGCATGCGTCCCATCAGCAACATCGTGGATGTGACCAATTATGTGATGCTGGAGACGGGCCAACCGCTCCACGCCTTCGATTGGGACATGCTGGTCCAGCGCGCTGCCGAATCGGGGCAGCCGACGCATCCGGTTACAGGCGAGGCGGTGCCCACCATCATCATGCGCACCGCCCTGCCCGGCGAGCGCTTGACTACGTTGGACGATGTGGAACGGGATCTGCGGCCCGTGGATATTCTGGTGACCGATACTGCCGGCTCACTGAGCATTGCCGGCATCATGGGTGGCGCTGAGAGTGAGGTCAGCGACGAGACGCGCAACGTCCTGTTGGAGGCGGCAAACTGGAACAACATCAGTATTCGCCGCACGGCCGGCTATCACAAACTGATGTCGGAAGCGGCAGCCCGGTTCGGGCGCGGTGTGCATCCGGCGGAGGCCTTGCGGGGCAACCTGCGGGCCATAGAGCTGATGCGCCAACTGGCCGGCGGCACTGTGGACCAGGGCGTGGCAGATGCCTACCCGGCACCGCCAGAACCCGTCAGTGTACCCCTCTCGACGGACGACGTGGAGCGCAGTCTGGGGATGCCTTTCGAACTCGATCAGATCGCCGGCATCCTTGAGGCGCTGGAGTTCGACGTCGAGCCAATGACTGAGACGACCATTCGGGCTACCACGCCCGACCATCGACTGGACATCACCGGGCCACATGATCTGGCCGAGGAGGTGGCGCGCATCTACGGCTATGATCGATTACCATCTACCTTGCCCAGCGACGAGCTACCGCCCCAGCGCACCAACCGGGAACTAATTCACGAGGAACGGGTGCGGGACATCCTGGTAGGGGCCGGTTTACAGGAGGTGATCACCTACCCCCTGTTGAGCGTCGAGCGCGAAGCAGCGCTGAGCACGGACGAGCAGAACAGCATTGATCCCGAGACCTACATCACCCTGGCCAACCCCATCAGTCCCGAGCGAGCGTCGCTGCGGCAAACGTTACTGGCCAGTATGCTGGAGGTCACGCGGGGCAATCTGCGGTTCCGCGACCGTTTGGCGATCTTCGAGGTGGGGCATGTGTATCTGCCAGCGGGGAAGGGTCAACTACCGAAGGAGCCGCGCCGGCTGGGGATTGCCATGACGGGGCCACGTTGGATGGCTGGGAGCCTGCACCGGCACAGGTGGCTGGATGGCTGGATGGCTGGATACCAGCGGGCTGAGAATCCTCCTGGGGTCTCCTCTGAGACCGCCGAAGGGCTGGATGGTGCGGATGGGGTGATGGATTTCTTCGATCTGAAGGGCGTGGTTGAGACGTTGCTGGCGCGGCTGCATGTTGAGGGCGCGGTGTTCGAGGCCGGCCAGCACACGGCGCTGCATCCGGGCCGGACGGCGAAGTTGAGCATCGGTGGTCAGGAGGTGGGCGTATTGGGCGAGTTGCACCCCGTCGTCCGCGAAAGCTTCGACCTGCCGAATCAGCCGGTGGCATTGGCCGAGATCGATCTGGACGCGCTGTTGGAGTACGTGCAAGAGGAGGGCCTGTACGAGACCATCTCCCGCTATCCGGCGGTGGTGCAGGACATCGCGTTGGTGGTGGACGAGGACGTGCCGGCGGCGAAGGTGCGCGACGCAATCTACAAGGCCGGCGGCGCGTTGCTGCGCCAGGTCGAGTTGTTCGATGTGTATGCCGGCGTGCAGATACCCGAGGGCCGGAAGAGCTTGGCCTATAGCCTCACCTACCAGTCCCAGGACCGCACTCTCACCGACGGAGAAGTAGCAAAGGTGCAGGATCGGATCGTAAAGCAAGTCGGGGCGAAGCTGGGAGCAACGCTGCGAACCTAGACCTATCGACCTTGTAAGGGCGAGACAGGAAAGATTGGGGCTGGTCGCTCCATGAACATCCTCATTACCTGTCTCGCCCGCCGCTATCGGCTTGACAACCGCCGGCCCCGCCACTATAATGCCAAAATCCCACCAACCCTTCACAACCCAACCAAAGGAGGATCAAGATGAGAGCTACCCCCTTCCTCAAGTTGAGGATTCCGCGACCAGTCTCGTTGCTGGTCCTGGTCGGGCTGATGCTGGTCTTGCTGTTGGCCGCTGTGTCGTGCCAGCAGGGGCCGGCCGCTCAGCCGAAACAGGAGGAAAAGCCGGCCGCCGAGCAGCCCGTCGCGGCGACCGAGCCGACCAAAGCACCGGAAAAGCAGGGTCCCACCACCTTTCGCATCGCCGTCGGCATTGATCCCGACACCCTGGACCCGGCTCTTTTCACCACGACGACCGTGGCAAACATGGTCGAATACATGGCCGAGACCCTGGTCGTCACCGACAAAGATGGGAACGTCCTGCCACAACTGGCCACCAGTTGGGAGATTGCTGACGACAGCCTGGAGTACACCTTCCACCTCCGTGAGGGTGTCACCTTCCATGACGGGACACCCATGGATGCGGAGGCTGTCAAATGGACCCTGGACCGGGTGCTTGATCCCGACGTAAAGACAGCCATCCGCAGCCCCTTCACGTCTATCGAAGAGGTCGAGGTCGTGGATGACCACACGGTCACGCTGCACCTGAGTCAGCCCTTCGCGCCGCTGCTCAGCTCCTTCGCGTTGGAGACGTCTGCTATTGTCTCACCAGCCTCCGTTGACGTGGAAGGCAATTCCTACGACAACATCACCCAGCCGGTAGGCACCGGGCCGTATGTGTTCAAGGAGCGCGTGAAAGGCGAGCGTATCGCGGTCACGCGCAACGAGGACTACTGGGGCGAGCAGCCGTACTACGACGAAGTCGTCTTCCGGGTTGTGCCCGAGGCGGCCACGCGCGAAAGCCTGCTGCTGGCCGGCCAGGTCGATCTGATCATTCTGCCGCCCATCAGCGACGTGCCGGCGCTCCAGCAGAACTCCGACGTGAAAGTCCTGCTGGCGCCCAGCGATCGTACTATCTTCATCGCCATGAACAACAACGATGAAGTGCTGAGCGATGTCCGCGTCCGCCAGGCGCTGAACTACGCGGTGGACAAGCAGGAGATCATCGACAGTGTACTGTTCGGGGCGGCCGAGGCACTGGATGCTCCGATGGCGTCCAGCCTGTTCGGCTACTGCTCCCAGCAGCCCTACGAGTACAATCCCGAGAAAGCCAAGAAACTCCTGGCCGAGGCCGGCGCTGAAAACATCGAGCTCAACTTCATCTCACCGACGGGCCGGTACGTTCAGGACTTCCAGGCATCTCAGGCCATTGCCGGCTATCTCAGCGAGGTAGGCGTCAAATCCACAGTCTCAACGATGGACTGGCCATCCTACGTCGGGGCCATCCTCACCCCGCCGGAAGAGAACGAACAGGACCTGCACCTTCTGGGCTGGGCCCCCAGCTACCTGGATGCGGCTCAGCAGATGGTGCAGTTCGACTCTTCGCAGGCTCCGCCCAACGGTCTCGAGACCTCGTTCTACAGCAATCCAGAAGTGGATGAGCTGATCGATGCGGCCGGTCAAGAGACCGACCCGGCGAAACGGAAAGATCTGTATTGCCAGGCTTCCGGGATCATCTGGGAAGAAGCGCCCTGGATATTCCTGTGGGTGCAGCGATTCCCCATCGTCTACCGGTCGGATATTGCCGGCGTGGACTCTCACCCGACGGAGAAGTTTGCCGCCATCTACGCGAGGCCGGCCAAGTAGGAGCAGGGGAGCAAGGAAGCAGAGGAGCAGGGGTGAAATGTCTAGTTTCCAGCAGAGACATGACCTTTCCCCCCTGCTCCCCCTCTTTCCCGCACTCCTGCTCATAAGGCGGCGTCAGCCACGATGACTTCGTTCCCGCGATACATTGCGCAGCGCCTTCTCGCTGCCGTTGTCACGTTAATCGGCGTTTCGCTGATCGTTTTTCTGCTGGTGCGGCTGCTGCCGGGTGATCCGGCCCGGGTCATCGCCGGCCTGCTGGCCACAGAGGAGGACGTTCAACGCATCCGTGTCCAGTTGGGGCTGGAACGCTCGCTGCCCGTGCAATACACGCTGTTCTTCGGACACCTGATACAGGGGGACCTGGGGACGTCGGCGCGGACGCAGGAGCCAGTACTGCGGGAGATTCTGGCTCGGATGCCGGCCACAATGAAGCTGGCGGCTATCAGTATGACCATCGCGGGACTCTTCGGCGTGCTAGGTGGCGTGCTGGCAGCCTACCGCCGCAACTCCAAACTGGACTTCCTGATCTCTGTCGGAACGTTGTTCGGCGTATCGATGCCGGTGTACTGGCTTGGGTTGATGCTTATCGTCCTGTTCGCCGTGCGGCTGCATTGGCTGCCGGCAGCCGGCTCCGAGAAGCCCACCAGTTACATCATGCCATCCCTTACCCTGGCCGCCTTCTCCATCGCGCTGGTGGCACGCATGACACGGTCCAGCATGTTGGAGGTGCTCGGCGAAGACTACGTGCGGACCGCTCGAGCGAAGGGGCTGGGCGAACGGGCAGTGGTCTTGCGCCACGCACTGCGCAATGCGTTGATCCCCGTCATCACCGTGATCGGCCTCCAGTTTGGGGCCTTGCTGGGGGGCGCTGTGCTGACCGAGACGGTTTTCGGCTGGCCGGGCATGGGCCAACTGCTGGTTAGCTCTATCTTTTCCCGCGACTACCCGATGGTGCAGGGAGTCGTGCTCGTTTTCTCGTTTTTGTTCATCCTGGTCAACCTGGTGGTTGACATCACCTATGCGTACATCGACCCGCGGATTCACTATGGCTGAAGCTGTCGCGGTTTCTTCACCGGGACTCCGAACTCGACAACGTCGCGATGCTTGGCAGCGATTTCGCCGGCAGACACCGGCCATGCTCGGCCTCACCATCCTGCTGATTCTGATTCTGGCCGCCGTCGCAGCTCCCATCCTCACCCCTTACGATCCAGAGAAGCTGAAGCTGGCTGATGCCCTGATCCATCCTAACCTGGCCCACCCTCTGGGCACTGACCATCTGGGCCATGATATGCTGGCGCGGATTCTGTACGGTGGCCGGTTGTCCCTCATGATCGGGTTCCTGGCCGTCGGTATTGGTCTGGTGGTGGGCATGCCGCTGGGCGCTATCTCTGGCTACTACGGCGGTTGGGTAGACATGGTTGTCCAACGGATTGCCGATGTACTGCTATCGTTTCCCAGCATCCTTCTGGCCCTGGCGTTAGTGGCCGCGCTCGGAGTGGGGCTGAGAAACGTTATCATCTCGGTGGGCGTCAGCGCCATCCCTTCTTTCATTCGACTGGTTCGAGGCTCCGTACTGAGTATTCGCGAGCAAACCTATGTCGAAGCTGCCAGGTCTGTGGGCGTCAAAGATCATGTGATTCTGCGCCGGCACATCCTGGTCAACGCCATGGCGCCGGTCATCGTGCAGGCCACGCTCAACCTGGGGACGGCGATCCTGGTAGCAGCCGGCCTGGGGTTCCTGGGGCTGGGCGTCCAGCCGCCTACATCCGAGTGGGGCGCAATGTTGGGCGAGGGCCGGCAATACATCTTCAGCGCATCCTACATGGCCACGTTCCCGGGGCTGGCTATCTTCCTGGCCGTCCTGGGCTTCAACCTCATGGGAGATGGCCTGCGTGACGCCCTGGATCCCCGCCTGCGCGACTAGCTTGAGGAGGTTGTAGTGACGACTTTCAGGACTGTAGTAGCGATCCTTCGACCTGGCTCAGGACAGGCTTCAGTCGTTCCCCGTGTACGAGAACCGCTGAAGCGGTTACCGCGGCGGTTACTACGAACCGGCCGGCTCTTCCTGACCCTGCTTTCTGTGCTGCTGGCCGGCCTGTTGACACACGTCGTGTTCGGACAGGCCCCGTCGCCGGACTTGCCGCCGAATGTCGAAGTGGAGATTGTTGCTGACGATGTAACCTTCCCGGTGGCTCTCCGGTTTGCGCCCGATGGCCGGCTTTTCTTCAACGAACGCTTCGTCGGCGCCGACGCGCCGGTCACAGGCACTATCCGAGTCATGGTTGATGGACACGTGCAGGCGGCTCCCTTTGCGGTCATTGATCTACCTGATTCCGCACCTTTTCAGGAGAAAGGGTTGCTGGGCCTGGCCTTGGACCCAGACTTTGAATCGAACAGCTTCGTTTACGCTTATCGCACGGCCGCTGCCACTGACACGATCCCCCGTCAGCACGGGCAAATCCTGCGCTACACGACTGTCCTTTCCGGCACCGATTGGATCGGTGCAGACAGGACGGTCGTAGTCGATGATCTGCCTGTATCCAGCGGATGCTGTCACAACGGCGGCATCCTCGACTTTGGCCCCGACGGCAAGCTATATCTATCCATCGGCTACGTCGATATTAGACAGAGCGCTCAGGATCTCAGCAACCGCGCCGGCAATATGCTGCGCTTCAACCCCGATGGCAGCATCCCCGACGACAACCCCTTCGTCGGTCAGCCAGGGGTGGACCCCGCAGTGTATGCCTACGGCCTGCGGAATGTCTTCGGTTTCGACTGGCATCCAATCACGAACGAGCTCTTTGCGACAGAAAATGGGCCGGTCTGCAACGATGAGCTGAACCTTATCGTAGCCGGCGGCAACTACGGCTGGCCCCTGAGCGAGGTGGATAGCAGATGTGTGGATCCTGGCCCTGAGTACGTCGCCCCAGTGCTGATATTCGATCCACCGCCAGGTCTTACCGATGCCGCGTTTTACACCGGCGACCGGCTTCCGGGCTACACCAATGAACTGTTCGTCGGCTCCTGGAATACAGGCGCGCTCGATCGGATCGAGATGCCCGAGGATGGCGGCGACCTGGAGGCGGTCCCAGTTCTAACGAACTGCGGCCAGCCCGAAGGGGATCACAATCTCCTATCCATCGAACCGGCCCCGGACGGCAGTCTCTACTTCTCCTGCCAGGAGGAGTTCTTCCCGGCGCCGCCGGCCACCGGCGCCATCTACCGGCTTGTACTGAGACCTTCCCCGGTCTACCTCCCGCTCCTGCGTGTCAGTACCATGCAGCAGAGCGAGTGATGGGTTATCCAACAACCACGGCGATGCCGGCTGACCGGCATCGCCACAGGCGGGCCAAGTGCGTTTCCAACTCACTTCGCGTATCAGCCGATGAATTCATTCATCGGCCGCCAGGAACAAGCCACCTCCCAAGGCCGGCGCTTCTGGTCGCCCTCATTTGCCTGGCTGCCGGCCTCCTCTTCACCCCATCCATCAGCGGGCAGGGGAGCATGAACCGGGCCGCTGTGGTTATTCAGCACGGCGACGGAACGCTCTTCTCCGCTTGTGTCGCATTCGACGAGCCTTCCATCTCTGGCCTGGAACTGTTGCGCCGGGCCGGCGTCTCCATCAGCCAGGATTCCAGCAGCGGTCTGGGCACCATGATCTGTGCGCTGGGAGGGGAGGGCTGCAATTACCCGGCCGAGAATTGCTTGTGCCAGTGCCAGGGAGCCACGTGTACGTACTGGCAGTATTGGCACCTTATCGAAGGGGAGTGGCAATACTCCGGGATTGGCGCGGCCAGTTGGGAAGTTACGGATCGCAGTGTTGATGGCTGGGTCTGGGGAGAGGGTGATCCGAGCGGCGGGGAAAGGCCGCCGGCCACGTCCTTCGACGAGATTTGCATTCCAGAGCCAACCGCTGCGCCGCCGGCCACTTCAACCCAGGTCCCAGAGCAGTCGCAGGTATTGCCGGCAGCGTCCGTTCCCATTCAGGCCCCAAAGTCGCCCACGTCCGCCGCTGAGTCCGATGGTAATAGAACAGTAGTGAGTTATTGGGCCTTCGCAGCAATCGTGCTTATCCTTGCCGGCTTGCTCGTCAGGTCCCGCCAGCGGTCCTGAAACAGTCGACCGACTCACATTGACTTCTGTTCCTGGTTGTGCTAGTATCTGCTATGATTTCCCCTGGGACAGCGAGTTTCAATCAGATTTGTGCAATTGAATCCTATCACCCCGATCTCTGATCGTTTGAGGAGGAGAGAGTGCTAAGCCCGCGACGCCTGCCCCATCTGTTCATTGCATTAATCATCATGTTCATAATGACTGCATGCGGCGACGTGGTTGATCAGGTGGGCGTACCTACCGCCACTCGGCCCGCACCTCCAACTGGGGGCGCGGAAGACACCGCGACTGAACCGACATTGACGCCAACTGTTGTCCAGATCCGTCCGACCAACACACCGCCACCGCCACCACCCACACCGACTCCGCGACCGACCAACACGCCTGTGCCTGTGGAGGAAACCGTTGAGGCTGAGGCTACGGAGACGCCGGCGCCCTCAATCGCCGACGTAATGGCCGAAATCCCAGCCGGCCCTTTCACTCTGGGTAACAACAACAGCGATCCCAATGAAGCACCTGAGCAGCAGATGGACCTGCCGGCCTTCATGATCGACGTGTTCGAGGTGACCAACGCTGACTACGCCGTCTTCGTCGACGCAACGGGCTATGTGACGTATCGAGAACAAGAGGGAAGCCCCCAGACCTGGCATTGGGCATTCAGGGAAGGTAAGGACAACCACCCGGTGGTGTTCGTGAGCTTCGAGGATGCACAGGCCTTCTGCGAGTGGGCCGGCAAGCGGTTGCCAACGGAGTTTGAATGGGAAAAAGCGGCCCGTGGACCGGAGGGCTTCCTGTTCCCGTGGGGGAATCAGTACGATCCGACTCAGGTGAATGGCAAGGACAGTGGCCTGCGCCAGACGACCTCCGTAGGCAGCTATCCGCCTAACGCGTACGGATTGTTCGACATGGCCGGCAATGTTAAAGAGTGGGTGGACTCCCCCTATGTAGCCTATCCGGGCAGCAACTATCAAGACAGTCACTACAGTCAGGACTATCGTGGCATACGCGGCGGCGGTTGGTTCGATGAAGAAAAGTTTGTCTTGAGTACCAACCGCAACGGCGGCGATCCGGCAATAACGGCCAATGACGACATTGGCTTTCGGTGCGCTAAGTAGGAGGTGGCTGGGGGCTGGATGGCTGGATAGCTGGATGGCTAATAGCCATGAGCCATCTAGCCAACTAACCAACCAGCCAACTAACCAACCAGCCATCAGTTCGAAAGGAGGGGATGCTGAACAAAGAGAGCTAGGCGAACAGCAAATGTACATTTTTCCAGAGCTGAATGAGAGTCCCTACATGAGGAGGAGTATACGATGAAGTTGAACAAGAAGTTGCTGAGCCTGTTTCTGGCCGTGATGATACTGGCGGTGGCTGTGCCGGCCGTGGCAGCCGCGCCCCCGCAGCAGGATGGCGGGCAGGACTACGTTATAGTCGCCGATGACTGGCTGAGTAAGCTAGCCGACAAGTTCCTGGGTGACATATTCGCCTATCCGGCAATTACTCACTACACTAACCAGAAGCGCGCCGAGGACGACAGCTACGCCAAGATCACCAACTCCGATGAGATTGAAATCGGGTGGAAGGTCTACATCCCCAGCGCGGAGGAAGCCCAGGCCTACTTCGCCGGGCAGGCGGCCACGTTAGGGGCCACCGGCGACACCGTCAAGATCGGCGCACTGGCACCACTGTCGGCGCCGGGCTCGGTGACAGGCGGTACAGCTATGAAGGCCGCCCTCGAGATCGCGGTTGAGGAGATCAATGCCGCCGGCGGCGTGCTCGGTAAACCCGTGGAGTTGGTCCTGGTAGACACTGAAGGCCTGCCCGAACGGGGCACGGCGGCGATGGAGCGCCTGATCAACCAGGACAAAGTCGTGGGCGTCGTGGGTGAGTATCACAGCGCCGTGGGTCTGACGGCCAAGGAAGTGGCGCACGACTACGGCGTTCCCACCATCTTCGCCGAGACGTGGAACCAGAACATCACGGCGGTTCAGTACCCCGAGGTCTTCCGCATTGCGCCGCTCTCCCCGGTAGTCTCCGCAGTTGATGCCGAGTTCGTGGCCTCGCTGCCGAACATCAACAAAGTTGTGATCATGAGCGAGAACACCGGCTACGGTATCCCGGCAGCAGCCGACACCGAGAAATTCCTGGGCGATAAGGGTATTGACGCGGTCTCCTTCTTCGCCGATCTCGGAACGCAGGATTTCGCCGGCATCATCGAGCGAATCAAGGCGGAGAATCCCGACTTGATCTGGGTGTTGAGCACCGGTGAGACGTCCTACAACTTCGAGCAGCAGGCGGCCGAAGCCGGCATAGGTCCGCAGGATCTGCCGATGGTCTGCAACCAGGTGGCTGGTGACAGTGAAGCCTACTGGACCAACGTGCCCGATGGCAACCTGTGCTTCTATCGCCGCATTGGCCTGCCCAAGGAGAAATACACCGATGCTACCAGGGCGTTTGAAGCCAAGTATGTCGAAAAGACTGACAAATCAAGCGCCGAGTCCTACGCCATGGAGGCCTACGATTCACTGATGCTGATGGCCCAGGCCATCAACGCGGCCGGCTCCACCGATGCTGGTGCCATCATCAGTGCGCTGGAGAGCATATCTTACGATGGCGTACTGGGCACCATCACCTTCCCCTACGGCACCCACAACCCGATTCCCGCAGGGACGGACCCCATGTGGTGGCATCAGTTCCCAGACCCGGCCATCACCATCGTTCAGTACACGGAAGCCGGCCAGTCGTCCGCCGACGCGGCCACTGTCTTCCCGGAGACGTACAAGACCGCCGACCCAGTTCTGCCCTAAGGGCAGTTGATCGTTGGTCGCGCAAGGCAGCCCTGGTTTACCAGGGCTGCCTTGCGCCTTGCACGCATTGTGAGAGAAACCTATGGAACACGCTTCGTACTTGGGTCTCGCGCTTCTGTGGATCATCGGCTGGGGGGCCGTCGGCGCAGTGGTGACGCCCCGCATCTACGGTCGAAAAGACCTGGATGTGTCCCAGGCCGGCCTGGCTGGTGCAGCTACCGGTGCTGCCGGTGGGCCGTTCTCTTTGGTGCCTCTTTGGTATCTCACTCCCAAGCTCGATTGGAGATGGGTGGTCATTCCCGGCGCGGTGATTACGATAATCTTCGCCGGCGCGTTTGCAGCCGCCGATCCTGATAATCTCTGCGTGACCAACGGGGCCTTCGTTGCCACCCAGGTCGTCAATGGGTTGGTGATCGGGTCGATCTACGGTCTGATGGCTCTGGGGCTGACGCTCATCTTCTCCATCCTGGGAGTGGTGAGTTTCGCCCACGGTGAGTTCTACATGTTGGGGGGCATGGCCGTCTTCTACTTGACTGCGGTCTGGTTCCCGGGTCTGAACCCGGTAGCCGGCGTGCTGGGCGCAGCCTTGTTGACGTTTGTCATTGGTCTGGTTTTTGAACGGTTATTCTTGCGGGCTATGAACACCGGCCAGGTGGAACGCCCAGGCGAATACGCGATTCTGGTCACGTTTGGCTTGGCGTTCTTCCTGCAGTACCTCACTCTGGCGTTGGTCGGCGCCAATCCGAAAAAGGTCCCGCGTTTCTTCGAATATCCGGCCATTAACCTGCCTTCAGTCGAGAACCCGAGCTTGCTGAAGGTAACTCCGGCCACCATAAAGCTGGCTAATCTTATCTCTATCTCCTCGCCTCGGTTCACGGCAGCCATGATCGCTGTGTTCCTGTTGGGGCTGTTGATGTGGTTCTTGTACTCTACCTGGATTGGCAAGGCTTTACGCGCCGTCAGCCAGGACCGACAAGCGGCGGCTGTGACCGGTATCAACCCCAACACGATGAACACGCTGGCCTTTGGACTGGGTACCATGTTGGCCGGCCTCTCCGGTGCTTCACTGGTGCAGGTCTTCTCGTGGGTGCCGTGGGTGGGCACGCCGGCCTCGGCTCGCTCCTTCGTCATCATTGTGCTGGGCGGGATGGGTTCTCTACCTGGCGCTTTCATCGGTGGGCTGATCGTTGGCCTGGTTGAGGCCCTGGGTGCCGGCTGCGTCCCTGACCCCCAGCGGGCAGCAGCGTATATTCCGGCCTATGGCATGATCATATTGACCCTCGTCCTCTTGCTCAAACCGACTGGGCTCTTTGGGAGAGAGCTATGAACCGAACCACTTGGATGTGGGGCCTAGCCGGGGTCGGCGCTTTGATCCTGATCGGCGCCCCGGTGGTGTTGCAGTCGCAACCCTACATCATGCATATTGCAATTGTAGCATTTTTCTACGCTATTCTGGCCTCGAGTTGGTCGCTATTGGCCGGCTATGCCGGGCAGTTCTCCTTTGGTCACATGGCCTTTATGGCCGTCGGCGCCTACGCGACCGGGCTCTTTGGCAAATTTGTGCGTCTCACTACGGCGCCGACTCATGTCTGCATGGAAATACCGGTCGGCAAGTATTGGCTGGTATTACTTAATACTGCGGGCGATAGTTGCCTGGAGTTGGGGAAGGCAAACATGCCGGTCGGCACACTCATCTATCGCTTGCCGGCCGCCTTCGGAATCATCCTGGGCATTATTATGGGGGGCGTCTTTGGTTTACTGATCGGTGTATTGGTTCTCCGACTTCGACGAACATACCTGGCCCTGTTCACCATCGGTTTCTCAGAGATTCTGCGCGTCGCCCTAAACGCCGAGATAGACATCACCGACGGTCCGAATGGCCTGGAGCTGGCTCCGCTCTTTCCTAGGGGTGTTCACGTCGCAGGATTCTACTTCGATTCCGCCGACAAGATCCCTCCGTACTACGTGATGCTGGTGCTGTTCCTGGTCTCTATGGCGCTGATGCACTGGCTGTCGGTTTCGCGGTTTGGTCTCTTCGTCCGTTCTATCCGCGAGGACGAGGAAGCCGCCGCCGCCCTGGGGGTTCACATCGTCCGCTACAAGGTGCTGGTCTTCGCCATCACCAGCATGATCGCGGCGGGAGCCGGCGCTGTGCAGGCCCATTTCATTGGTGTGGTTACTCCCAATATTCTCCTCATCTTGCAGATGAGCCTTGTGATTTCTATGGCAGTTATTGGCGGGCTCGAAAGTCTGGTTGGGGCCGCAATCGGCGCCATCATCATCGAGTTCGCTCTAGAGTTCTTGCGTACCAGCTTCACCATTGGTCCCCTGGTCATCGATATGAACAACTGGCGGCTGGTCTTCTTCGGTCTGCTCCTGATGCTTACACTACGCTTCTGGACCAACGGGTTGATCTATCCGATTATCCAACGTCTCACTCGCACCGGCATCGCCGAGGAGACTGTCGCTCAGCGACAGGCAGCAGTAGAGGGATAAGATGATCGAGCTCGACGTCAACAATATCACGAAGAATTTTGGCGGACTTCAGGCACTCAATCAGGTGGCGTTCAAGGTGCGGGGACCGGAACTGATTGGGCTAATCGGGCCGAATGGCGCCGGCAAGACAACATTAACCAACGTTCTTAACGGCATGATCAAGCCGACCAGCGGCACGGTCTATCTGAATGGTCAACGGGTTGATTTGTTGCCTCCATACCAGGTAGCGCGAGTCGGCTTGGGGCGTACATTCCAGGTGACGCGCGCCTTTCGCCGGATGACGGTGCTGGAGAATTTGATGGTGCCGGCCCTGGCTATGCATCCCACCGCCCGGCAAAGAGATTTCTACGGCAAGGCGATGGACGTGCTTCAGTTTCTCACCATGGAGCACCTGACGCACGAATATGCTCGGGCACTGTCGGGGGGCCAGCAGAAGCTGCTGGAACTGGGCCGGCTGTTGATGCTTGATCCCGACATCATCATCCTCGACGAACCGTTTGCCGGCGTCCACCCCAAGCTGATGGAGATCATCTACGAATACATCACCACCGTCAACGCCCAGGGCAAGGCCTTTATCATCATCAGCCACGACATGGACACCATCTTCACCCTCAGCCAAAGATTGCTGGTGCTCAACTTCGGTGAACTCATCGCCGATGGTGACCCGGAGGTTGTTCGCCGCGATCCGGCGGTCATTGAGGCATACTTGGGTGAAGAAGAGGAACCGGCGGAAGGCGGCCCAGCAGCGGCCGGTGCGCCGGCGATAGAAGGAGATCAAGAAGATGCTTGAGGTGAAGGACCTTTATGTCGGCTACTACCGAGACCTGAACATCCTTCAGGGCATTTCAATCAACGCCCAGAAAGGCAAGATCACCACCGTTCTAGGCGCGAACGGTGTGGGTAAGTCTACCTTGCTCAAGGCCATCTACGGGTTTCTCAAGCCGAACGCCGGCGAGATTCTCCTGGAAGACAAGAACGTCGTGGGCGTCCCAACCCACAAGCTAATTGGCATGGGAATCTCGTACATCCCCCAGCAGCCGGGGGTTTTTCGCTGGATGAGCGTCGAAGAGAACATGGAGCTGGGCGCCTGGACCTTCCGCGGAGAGAAAACGCGCATCCAGCGCAAGCTAGAGGAAAACTACGAACGCTTCCCGCAATTGAAAGACCGGCGACGTTCGCAAGCCGGCGAGCTCTCAGGCGGGATGCAGCGCATGGTCGAGCTGGGCCGTACGCTGATGACTGACCCCAAGGTCATCCTGGTGGACGAGCCCACCGCCGGCTTGGCCAAGCTCCTCTCCGAGGAGGTCTACCAAATGCTGGTAGACTTGCGGGATCGCGATGGCATGACAATCATCTTGGTAGACCAGGAGATTCGCCAGGCGCTCAAGATCGCCGACTACGTCTACGTGTTAGAGCTCGGCCGCAACCGCTTCGAAGGCCCCGTCGAAGAGTTCACCGATCTGGAGAAGGCGTTCTGGGCGTGAACCAGTGACCAGTAACCAGTGATCAGTAATCAGTGATCAGTAGGCAGATTCTGCCTACTGATCACTGATCACTGATTACTGGTTACTCGCTACCTCACAGAGTGTAAGAGGAGCTACACATGCCACTCAGTCTCTCACCCTCCGCTCAACGCTTCGAAGAATCCCCAACGCTGGCAATCAACGAACGGGTGCGCCGGCTCACAGCGGAGGGGCGGACTGTCTATCAGATGGGGTTCGGGGAGTCACGATTTCCAGTACATCCGAAGATACTGGACGCACTGCGGGAGCACGCCACGGCGCGATCGTACACGCCGGTGGCCGGCTTCCCCGAGCTGCGATCCGCCATCGCCGGGTTCTACACGCGGGAATTCCGGTTGGCTACCACGCCGGAGCAGGTCATCGTGGGTGTGGGCAGCAAGAGCCTGCTGTTCGCCCTGGTGCGGGCCCTGGAGGGCGATGTGCTGCTGCCGCGCCCCTCGTGGGTCAGCTATGCCCCTCAGGCGCTGGTGGCGGACAGGCGCGTCACCTGGATCGATACCCGCGCGGAAGATGAATACTGCCTCACAGCGGATGGACTGGCCGCCGGCCTGGTCCAGGCACGAAAGGCCGGCCAGCAGCCCCAGATTCTCATCCTAAACAGCCCAGGCAACCCGACGGGCGTGGTGTATCCCGCCGGCACAATCGAAGAACTGGCAGAAGTGGCGCGCTACAACGATATCGCCGTCATCAGCGACGAGATCTACGCGCTGATCAACCACTTCGACTCAGCTCAGTGCAGGCACTGCGAGCGGCCGCACGTGTCCATCGCGACGTACTATCCCGAAGGGGCGTTCGTCACCGGGGGGTTGAGCAAGCACCACTCACTGGGGGGATGGCGTTTCGGGCTCACAGTGGTACCAGCCGGCGAAGCGGGTACCAGGGTGATGCAGGCGTTGACCGCCATCGCCGGCGCTGTCTGGTCCTCGCCGGCAGCGCCGGTACAGCACGCCGCGACGGTGGCGTATAGCGATGATTCCGACATTGCGGCATATGTCCAGACGTGCTCGGCGATTCACGCTGCAGTGACCCAGGAGCTGTACACCCATTTGGTCGGGGCCGGCATTCCCTGCCCGCGGCCGTCGGGGGCGTACTATCTCTATCCCAACTTCAATGAATGGGCGGAGGCGCTGCGCCGGCGCTACAACGTCGCCACGTCGGATGACCTGGCCGCGTTGCTGCTGGATGAATACGGCATCGCCACGCTGCCGGGCACAGCCTTTGGCGCCAGGGCCGGCGACCTCTCCCTGCGCCTGTCCACCAGCTACCTGTCCGCCCAGGACGACGCCCACGCCGTAGCTGTGCTGGCTGCCTATGCCGAGGCGCCGGGCACGGTCGAGTTTGTGCGCAGCGCCTGTCCGGATGTGTTGGAGGTTGGCCGGCGGCTTCGAATGTTTGTTGAAAGATTGAGCGACTGACCAAGTAGACCCAAAAGCCGAGAAAGCGGCGCACACGGGCATCCGAACGTGCCGCATTCGGTCCTGATTCGGCAAGCAAATCAGGACTTATCTTCGTGCCATGGTTGATATGTAGACTAGCAGTAAGGGAGGAGTCCCATGCAGAAGTGGGAATACATGTTCATTGATATCGCCTTCACGGAATACGAAAGTACCCACTACTGGAAAGCCAAGCATGTCAATGGCCGAGGAATCCAAGACTGGAAGAAGAAAGCACCTGCTCATTCGTACGTTGACAGTCTGGGCCAACAGGGATGGGAACTCGCCGGAGTGGTGCCACGCAACACGGACAGCCACAAAAACCCCGTTCTGATTTTCAAGCGCCCCAAAGCATAAGTACCAGCAAGAGCTGCTTGAACTCGCGCAAACATAACCGCGACGACCACGCTAGCACGCTGATGCTATTGGCGCCATGGCTATGGCTGGTGGCCACTCCGGTTCTGGTACTGGAGCCGGCTGGGCTTGGTGGACGGGCGGCGCCGGATGACCGTTTGTAGGGGCGAGGCCGGACGTAGGGGCGAGGCAAGTCGGAGAGCAGGTTTGTTTGCAGATGAACCCTCAATCCGACTTGCCTCGCCCCTACCGCGCCCATCAACCCGACCTGCCTCGCCCCTACCAAGCTCTGCCTTGTGCTATGTTACCAATCGCATTCTCGACAGCAACGCATCCAGGTTCTCACGATCCTCGGCCCAACGGGCTGGGTTATCGCGAATGTACTGGCGGATCGCCTCCAATTCACGTTCGTTACGCACAATGCGATCGTAGTATCCGCGCTGCCACACCTTGCCGCCGGGAGTACGCCGCAGGTTGTTGATACGGCGCGTGACCAACGATTTGAAATTGCCCACAACGGCCCCCACCGATCCGGGTTCGACGCCAGTTGGTCCCTCCAGACCCCCATCAAGGTCCGCTAGAAATGGTAGGCCGTCTGGAACAACGATGTCCGGTTGTAGGGGCGAGGCATGTGGGGCGATGATTTCGCCTGCATCGGGAGGTTGTAGGGGCGAGGCAAGCGGGGTGATAATTTCGTCTGTATACGGAATTTCCAGCCCGCTTGCCTCGCCCCTACCCGCCTCGCCCCTACGCACGTCCTTTTCCACCAGGACAAGAATGCCGTGGACGTGGTTCGGCATTACGATCCATTCGTCCAGTACGACATGTTCGGCATGGTCGTGGGTGGGAATGTTGCGCCACGCATTTTCGGCCACGTCGCGGAACCGGTCATCGTCGAACAGGTTCTGCCGTTCATAGGTGCAGATAGTCACGAAGTAGGCGCCAGGTGATGTGTAGTCCCAGCCCCGCAATCGGATGGATCGCCGGCGGTGTTTATCGGGATCGTATTGTCTGGTCATCGGAGTCCCCCCTATCAAGAACGTGATGCGGTTCGTAGGGGCGAGGCAAGTCGGAGAGCAAATTGGTTTGCAGATGAACCCTCAATCCGACTTGCCTCGCCCCTACCGCGCCAATCGATCCAACCGCCTTGCCCCTAC
This sequence comes from Anaerolineae bacterium, assembly GCA_046756905.1. Classification (GTDB taxonomy): domain Bacteria; phylum Chloroflexota; class Anaerolineae; order Epilineales; family JAANWY01; genus JBHHTZ01. The sequence continues at coordinate 20,252 of JBHHXF010000011.1, forward strand.
AACGATCTATTTGCCTGAGTCCCCAGTATATGCTAGGATAGCACCTGTGTCAAGAAAAACTGGGCTTGGCATCCAGAAAGACGATAGCGCCGTCCGGCAGTATGGAAATCTGCGGACCGCATCCCATATTGCCGCTCACACTCGACCAGAAAGTCGCGCATCTTGCGAACTCCAGGGCGTTCTTCGAAGGCAGATGGCGCAGCCTCAACCACTGGCGGCGCCACCTCCGACTCGAACGTAATAGCCACCGATACCACCTGGTCGGTCGGCACACCGTCTATTGGATCGAGCAACTCAATAGAACCGTCAGGCCGGCAGATGCCGCGCAAGGTCAGTCGTGTCATGATAAGCTTCTCCTGATGCATTCTGCTCCACTATGAGCCAAGCATAACATAGCAGGTGTGAGCCGTCAATTTACACAAACTCCCCGGCCCGCTGGCTTCCTCGCTCAGTTTGATCCGGCGTGGACTTGCAAGTATAATCTACAGGCAATAAGAAATGGGAGGTCGAAATGGCGTATGTACTGAGTCTTGAGAACGGCCGGTTACAATTCCCGACGGATTTGCTGGAGGAACTTGGGGTTGGCCCTGACGATCAAGTCTCTATCCATTCACAGAATGGCACATTGGTCATCAGACCAACTGACAATAAGATAGAATCAGTAGAGCCGATCTTCCGCACCGAAGAGCCGGCGCCGCTGAAACTTGACGACATGCTCAAGGAAGTCGGCCCTGACTACATAACAGATGCCTACTCCGACGCCGGCTTGCTCACACGGGACGAATTCATGGCCATTCTTCACGAGTATGAGGAGCAGTTTGGCCTGTCCTCAGCGGAATTCTATGAGAAATGGCAACAGGGGGAGATGCCTGACCAGGTGGAATTCACATTCTGGGCACACATGTACGAGGAATCTCTCGATGAACACGTTCTCTTCAAGGGCGAGGTGCCTCTCGAGGACATCGTTGGGCAACCATCGCAGTGAAACACTTTTCCGAGTATTATCGGTGGGCACTGGGTGTCATTGACCGGTCCGGCGTTGTTCAGGACCGGTCGTCGTTGCACCGCCAACACGTCAGTCGAACTGAAGGCATTGTTCGTGCCCCAAGAGCCGGAGGCTTTGCCAAGCCCGGCGCTTCGCTAGAAGGCTTGATCTTTGTCGATGATGCGGTTCTGCGTTTCGAGGAACGAATTGTGATCGAACGTGACGGGACTATCCTCCAGGTGTTCTATTCCTATCACTATCAACGGCCAAATGGTTGGTATTTCCGCTACGACAAGCTTGAAAACCCGCTCGATGACACGGCGAAGGCGATCATTGAACCTCAATGTCATCTTCACGTTGCTCAGGATGTGCCCCGATTCAAGACCCACACGACCAATTTGGCCGAAATGCTAGACTTAATCAAACACAACTTCTACACCTAGTACCTCATCAACATGATTCTGATATGCTCAACAAGGCCATAATGGGCCAGATCACCTATCAAAAGCATGTTGATGAGGTAGTAGTGCGCTGCACGGCTTCGCGCTGTCCAGGCAGGCCGGAGTGGTGGGCCTGACGGTCGCAGGCCAGGTGAACCCTTTGAGAGTAAGGAGAATGTCGTATATGCGAGAAGTAGTCATCATTGACGCCGTGAGATCACCCATCGGCCGGCACAAC